>NC_004545.1:307990-615980 GCF_000007725.1 Buchnera aphidicola str. Bp (Baizongia pistaciae)
AGAATATTGGAATTTCTTATGTAGTGAATTATAAATTAGTACGAGGGTTAGACTATTATAACAAAACTGTATTTGAATGGAAAACTAATCTATTAGGTGCAAAAGATGCCATTTGTGCAGGAGGTAGATATGATAATTTGTCAAAATCTTTAGGAGTAACATTTATCCCGGCAATTGGTTGTGCTATTGGAATGGAACGGTTAGTTTTGTTAATAAAATCATTGAAATTAAAACCTAAAACAAACAATGCCATTGACGTTTTTATAATTTTTTTAAAAGATAATATACAAATAGAAGCAATTAAATTGTCTGAGCTCGTTCGAACACAATTTCCTAAAAAAAAAATAATGCTCAGCATTTTATCAAGCAATCTTAGAAAGCAATTTAGTACAGCGAATAAAATAAAAGCACGCATAGTATTATTATTAGGCCCTAATGAAGTAAAAAACAATTTAATATTATTAAAAGATTTAACAAGTGGTTATCAAAAATCATTTTTAAAAAATAAGATAATAGAAGAATTAGAATTAGCTTTTAAAAATTAAAAGGTATTTTTTTTGTTAACAATAATAATTTTAATATATAATTTTTATTATTTGATGCTTTATATCTAAATTAATAGAATATTTTAAACATATAATTTCAGCAAGAACTTTCATTTGGAACAAAAATGTTTATAAAAAATAAAACAATTTCTAATTATGATGCTGATGTATATCGGATGATGAAACAAGAATATCAACGTCAAGAAAATCATATTGAATTAATAGCATCAGAAAATTATGTTAGCTCATGTGTTATGGAAGCACAAGGTTCTCAATTAACTAATAAATATGCAGAAGGATATCCAGGAAAAAGATATTATGGTGGATGTGACTATGTAGACGCAATCGAAAAAATAGCTATTAAGCGTGCAAAAAAATTATTTAACGCTAACTATGCTAACGTTCAACCTCATTCTGGATCTCAAGCTAATTATGCTGTGTACAGCGCATTATTAAAACCAAATGATATAGTGTTAGGAATGAGTTTATCACATGGCGGACATTTAACACATGGCTCGTCAGTTAATTTTTCAGGAAAGTTATATAAATTTATTTCTTATGGACTAGACATTAGTGGAGATATTGATTATCCTCAAATAAGAAAATTAGCACATCGTTACAAACCTAAAATGATCGTAGGAGGTTTTTCTGCATACTCTGGAATATGTAATTGGAAGTTATTAAGAGAAATTGCTGATGAAATTAATTCATATTTGTTCGTAGATATGGCTCATATTTCTGGTTTAGTAGCAGCGGGATTATATCCTAATCCATTGAAATATGCCCACGTAGTAACTTCTACTACACATAAAACCCTATCTGGGCCTCGAGGGGGATTAATCTTAGCAAAAGGAGATAATGTATCCTTGTTTAAAAAATTAAATTCTTCTGTATTTCCTGGTTGTCAAGGAGGACCTTTAATGCATGTTATTGCAGCTAAGGCTATAGCATTCAAAGAAGCTATGGAACCTGAATTTAAAGATTATCAATATCAAGTAATTAAAAATGCGCAAGAAATGGCTAAAACGTTTATATCGCGTGGATACAAAGTTGTTTCAGGAAAAACGTTTAATCATTTATTATTGTTGGATTTATCAAATAAAAATATAACTGGGAAACGTGCTGATATTTTATTACACTCTGCAAATATTATTGTTAATAAAAATAGTATACCTAACGACTTATTAAGTCCTTTTATTACATCAGGAATTCGTATAGGCACTCCAGCAATTACTCGACGAGGTTTTACAGAATTAGAATCAAGACAAGTTTCTAATTGGATATGTGATATCTTAGATAATTTTAATAATATTGAAATATCTGCTAAGGTTAAACAAAAAGTTTTGAATTTGTGTTCATTATTTCCTGTATATAAATAATATTAATATGATTTTATTAAACTTTTATATTATACCATCTAAATTAGATGGTGTAATATTTGAATATTTTTTAAAAAATATAGATATTTTTTAAATACTGTTTTTTAAAATTTGTATTACTAATTTTGAAGCGGTAATTTAATGGTAATTGGAATATGATGTATTTGATTATATATGTTAGGTGTGTATGCAATACACCCTAAATATGGTGATTTCATATTTTTTTTAAGAATATCAATATGTGTTAAATTATATGTATCAGTAGGAAGTAAATAATTAGCAATCCATCCAAAAAATTCCAAACCTGAAGATAATATAGCTTTTTGTGTCAATATAGCATGATTTATGCAACCTAATTTAATTCCTATAACCAAGATAGTTTTTAAATTTTCTTTTTTAATCCAATCTGACATTACGAATTCATTAGAAAAGGGTGTATGCAAACCACCAATACCTTCAATTAAAATCCAATTAGATTTTTTTTTTAAACGCTGTAATCCTGATGATAATTTATTCATACAAACGTTCATATGATTTTTTTCATTTGTAAAAAAAGGACATACTGGATCTATAAACAGATATGGATTAACCTCCTGGTAAGATAGTTTAACAGTACTAAATTTTCGTAACAGAACAGCATCGCTATTATACTGTTTGAAATCGTTAGTCCTGCACCCAGCAGCAATAGGTTTATATCCGGATGTATTATATCCATATCTTCTCGCTAATTCTAATAGTATAATGCTGCTAACTGTTTTACCAATGTTTGTATCAGTTCCAGTGATAAACCAACAATTTTTCATAAATATATAACTCCAAAAACAAATCTATAACTAAGCAAATATCCATTTGGATTGTATGGCCAATTTTCTTGTAATTGTCTTATTTTTTTTTTAGTTAAAATTTTTGAATGATTGCTACTAATATAATTTGCGCCTATTTTTTTAAAAGAATACATTGCTTCTAATATTTTTGAAAAACTAAATGTAATTAAAATGTTGTCTATCAATGTTTTTTTATTACAACATGATAATTTAATGTCATTTATTGATAAAAACTTATTTTCTTGGTAACTTGAATTAATAGTGCGATAAGCTTTATTGAATTCATATAATGAACCATGAGCTATAGTAGAAAAAACAACCATTCCTCCTGGTTTAGTTACCCTACATAATTCTGAAATAGCCTTATTAAATTTATTGCACCATTGTAATGATAGATTACTCCACGATAAATCAAAAATATTGTCGCAAATAGGTAGTTGTTCCATGTCTGCATGTAAATAATAATCAGCAGAATTCGTATTTTTAGCAGTTAGTAACATATTTTTAGAAAAATCTAATGCAGTTACTGTATTTCCTAATTGACGCCACTTTTTACTAAACCATCCAGTACCGCAACCGGCATCGAGAATAGAAATATTAAAAAAAGTTTCTATTTTAGATAATAAAATGTTACCAGCTATTCTTTGTATTACTGAAAAATTGTCATAGTTTGCTGCTGCTTTTCCAAATGCTTCTGCAATTTTTTTTTTATCTATCATATAATTTATATATACTTTCAATCAATTGTTCGATATCTTCCTTTGTATGTAATGCATTAAGTGTGATTCTCAATCTCGAACTTTTATTTGGAACAGTAGGAGGACGTATAGCATTTACCCAAATGCCTTTAGATTTTAATTGATCAGATAATATCATGGTTTCTTCGTTATCTCCTATTATAATTGGTTGAATAGCAGTATGTGAGCATTTTAATAGATGTGATAAGCATTGAGAATTTTTTAAAAAAAAATTAATGTTTTCTTGTAATTTTCTTCGTAACTTGTCAGCATGTTGAATACAATAAAGTGCTTGTCGTATAGCATAAGCTTGCGCTATTGGCATAGCGGTACTAAACATTAAATGTTTAGAAAATTGCCATAAATATTCAGCAATATTATTACTGCATAATACAGCAGCTCCACTAATACCAAAGGCTTTTCCAAAAGTAATAGTCAGAATGTCTGGTTTAACACGATGTTGTTCGCAACTACCCTTACCATTATATCCACTAACTCCGATGCCATGAGCATCATCTACCATTAACAATCCTTTTATTTTTTTTGAAAATGATGAAATTATAGATAATGGTGCAATATCTCCATCCATACTAAAAATTCCTTCTGTAATTATTAAAGGATTTTTTCCCGAAGAAGAATAGAATTTGTTCATCAAACTAGATGGATTATTATGTATAAATCGATAACATTTACCGGAACTATTATATGAAGGTTCTAGTATTGAAGAATGTGACAATTTATCCATAAAAATACGATCGTTTTTTTGTATTAATGTAGAGATTATTGCAGTGTTAGCAGTATATCCAGAAATAAATAATATAGCTTTAGGATAATCTAACCACTTTGCTAATTTCTCTTCCAAAGATTGATGAATTGTACTATATCCAGTAATTAAACTCGACCCAGTAGATCCAATTCCATAACGTGTAGCAGCTGTTTTCCAAGCTTGGACGATACGTGCATTGTTTCGTAATCCTAAATAATCATTGCTAGAAAAATTTATATATTGCATACCATTAACATTAATAATTCTATTGTTATTTTTTTGAACTGCTACTTTTACTCTAAATTTCTTATTAAAAATATGCATATTTAATTTATGATTTATGCGTTTATTCCAGTTCATGCAGTTTCTGCGTTATAAAATTGCTGGCTATGTATTTTTGAAGTGTAATTTAAAGAATTGTCGCTTAATATAGAATAATTTAAATTAGTATTTTTGTGTTTAATATTTAATCCAAGTTTAGAAAATAATTGTTTATCGCGTTCTTTCTTGGGATTAGGTGTCGTTAATAATTTACATCCATAAAAGATAGAATTAGCACCAGATAAAAAACACATAGCTTGAGTTTGTTCATTCATATTTTCTCTACCAGCTGATAAACGTATATAGGAAGTAGGCATCATTATACGTGTTATTGCAATAGTTTTAATAAAATCAAATGTATCAATACTTGTTTGATTTTCCAACGGCGTACCCTTAACTTTTACTAACATATTTATTGGAATACTTTCAGGTGCTATTTCTAAATTAGATAGCTCGATTAATAACTCAATTCGATCTTTTAATTTTTCTCCCAAACCTAAAATTCCTCCAGAACAAATCTTCATACCAGACTTTCTAACTTTTTTTAGAGTATTTAATCTATCTTGATAAGTTCGAGTAGTAACGATTTTTTGGTAATAACTTTTTGAAGTATCTAAGTTATGATTATAAAAATCTAAACCTGCTTTTGCAAGTCTATCAGCTTGATCGTTATGTAGAGTTCCTAACGTCATACAAGTCTCTAATCCTAATTTTTTTACTTCTTGAATAACAGTTTTTAAAAAATGCATATCTCTTTCCTTAGGATTTTTCCAAGCTGCTCCCATACAAAAACGAGTAGATCCTAGTTTTTTTGCTTGTTGCGCTGATTTTAATATTTGCTTTAGCGTTAATAATTTTTCTATTTTTATGTTTGTTTTATATCGAGCGCTTTGAGGACAATATTTACAATCTTCAGGGCATGCCCCTGTTTTAATTGACAAAAGCGTACTTATTTGTATTTGATTAGCATTAAAATTTTTTCTATGGATATTTTGTGCTAAAAATAATATGTCAAAGAATGGTTGATCAAAGAGCTCTTTTACTTTTTCAAAATTCCATTGTGTTTTCATATTTTTTCCAAAAATTAATAGCTTTGAATAAATAACAGTTTATAATTGTAATTTATAATCTAATTAAATAGATAATGAATCATGCAAAAAAATAATTTAAATTTTGACAAACAACATATTTGGCATCCATATGCATCAATGATTCAACCTACCCCATGTATTTTAGTAAAATCTGCAAAAGGAATTATTTTAAAATTACATAATGGTAAAAAATTAATTGACGGTATGTCTTCATGGTGGTCTACCATACATGGTTATAATCATCCTAGACTAAACAATGCGCTGAAAAATCAAATCAATAAAATGTCACATGTTATGTTTGGTGGAATTACTCATTATCCTGCAATTTCATTATGTAAAAAACTAATAGAAATTACACCAAATTCATTAACTCGAATTTTTTTGTCAGATTCAGGATCTGTTTCTATTGAAATAGCAATAAAAATGATTTTACAATATTGGCAATCATTAGGTAAAAATAAAGTAATATTTTTAACTATAAAAAAAAGTTATCATGGAGATACATTCGCAGCTATGTCAGTATGTGATCCTAAAAATTCATTTCATCAATTTTATCACAACTTTTTACCGATTAATATTTTTGCTGATAACCCAAAATGTTCTTTTGACGGATTATGGAATAAAAAAGATATTATTTCATTTAAAAAATTAATTCAAAAACATAAAGATGTTGTTGCAGCTGTCATTTTAGAACCTATTGTACAAAGTGTGGGAGGAATGAAATTTTATCATCCTAATTATTTAAAACAAGTTCGTTTTTTATGCGACTTATATAAAATTCCATTAATATTAGATGAAATTGCGACAGGATTTGGGCGAACAGGTAAATTTTTTGCTTTTGAACATTCTAATATAGTTCCTGATGTTCTTTGCATAGGAAAAGCTATTACAGGTGGAACTATTACTTTATCTGCCACACTTACTACTGATAAAATCGCAAATGTAATTAGTAATAGTGCATCCGGGTGTCTCATGCATGGCCCTACTTTTATGGGAAATCCATTAGCTTGTGCAGCAGCTTATGAAAATATATTAATTCTTCAAGAAAACAAGTGGAAAATACAAGTTAAAAACATTGAAACATGTTTGCGTACTTATTTATTTCCGCTAAAAACACATTATGAAGTTTATGATGTACGTGTATTAGGCGCAATTGGTGTAGTAGAATGTTATCATTATATTAATATTAGTATGATGCAAAATTATTTTGTAAAAAATAACGTATGGATTAGACCATTTAGAAAATTGATATATCTTGTTCCAGCTTATATAATTGATAATGCGTCTTTAAAAAAATTAATCAATGTTATTTCTAATGCATTAAATTATGAAAATTTTTTTATGAAATAATTTTTTTTTATAACATAAGGCTAGATATCCAGACTGGTCTGTTTCCAGTAGAATATGTATTTTTTAGTTCTAATAATCCTGTTATTTTCGAAATTTTATATACGCTAAAGCTATTAGATTTTTCTCCAACAACTATTAAATTTTCTCCGGTACTGTTAATAGAAAATGTTCTAGGTTGTAATTCTGTTTTAATATGTCCTATTTTTTCTATATTTTGAACATCTTTTTCAAGTTTTATAATTGAAATTGTATTTTCTATTCTATCAGAAACATATAAAAATTTTTCGCATGGAGAAATATGCAAATCAGATGACCAAGCTGCATTACAATAATTTTTAGACATAATGTTGATATTTTTTAATAGTATCAATTCATTTGAAAATGAATTAATAGACCATATGTCTACTGATCCGTTTAACTCATTAACACTATATAAGCGATTATTACATTTTTGAAGATCTAAGTGTCTGGGGCCAAAATTTACATTAGTCATAAAATTTTTACGTGTATTTTTTAATAATTTGCCGTTTTTTTTAAAATTATATGCATAAATACAATCTTTTTTTAGTGCTGATATAAATAAGCAAGTATTGTAACAATTCATTTTGGATGCATGACATCCAAATATGTTCTTAATAGTTTGTGTAACTGGTCGAGGAATTCCTAATGTATCAAGGGGAGTAATACTTAGACAATTAAAATGATATGAACTAGAAAATAGATATTTTCCTGTATGATCAATTTCAAAATGATTAGGACTACCTGGAAGAGTTGAACATGCATGTTTTGTTAAAGTTCCATCAGCTTTAATTTTATAAGAATAAACTTTAAATTTAGGTCGTACGCCTATATATAAATATTTCTTATCTTTGGAAATAATTATTGGTTGAGGTTCTCCTTGTGTTGATATTCTTTGTAATAAATTTAAAGAAAAATCGTCATGTAATTTCCATACTTCAATTTCTTGATTTTTTGCTAATGTAATATAAATTATTTGTTTCATAATTTTATCTAAAGGATTTACCTAATATATAAATATTTTATTTATAATATATTATCAGTTTTAATATAAATTAAAATTGTTTTAATTAATATATTAATAAAAAGTTTCGATACATTAATTTATGTGAAAACACTTTTATATAGAAATGAATTATTTTAAAAATATTATTTTTTAAAAAAGTTAATTTTATATTTAACATTAAAAATAAAATAATATAGTTTTTTTGAATTAATCACAAAATTTAATAAAAGCTTTAAAATTTAGCTAATAACGTGATTCAAAAATAAATTTGAAATTAATAATTTAAATAAAACTATTAAAGTTTATATTTTACTTTAGAATGTTAATAATGGTTTTATTTACTATAAAATATATAATTTTAAGCAATAATCAGTATTAAAAATATAATGTCTATTTGTTAAATGTTTTAATTATTTATATTTATTAACATATTTAAAATCCAATCAATTCTTTCGCTGTTATTTTTAAAATTTTTAGAAAATCTTAAACGATTAGAAGTGTCAAATTTCCAACAGTTTTTTTCTTTTTTGAATTCTTTTAGTAAATTTTGTATGTTAATTTTACTATCTTCAAAAAATTCTATATATCCCCCTTTGACATCAGATTTTATTTTTTTTACTCCTATTTTTTTAGAAATTAAACGTATCTTAGCAATTTTTATTAAATAGTCTCCTGAATTAGGTAAATTACCAAAATTTTTACACAATGTTAGTCTGATTTTTTCTAAATCTAAAAAGTTATTAGACGTTGCTATTTTATTATAAAAAAACAATCTATGATTTACTTTTTTTATATAACTATCAGGTAATAAATTTGATACATTTAATTCAATTTTAGGATAAGTATTTATGATGTCATTTAATGGTTTGTAGTAACCATTTTTTATATTTCTTACAGCATTCATTAATAATTTCATGTATAAAGAAAAACCTATTTTTGTTATATGCCCACTTTGGTTATTTCCTAATATTTCTCCAATTCCTCTAATCTCTAAATCACGATTAGCTAATTCAAAACATGAACCAAAACTTTCTATAGAAGTAATAGCATCAATTCTTTTTTTTGCATCTGATTTTATATCCTTTAACGAAGGTACTAACAACCAAGCATACGCTTGGTGTTGAGAACGACCTACTCTGCCTCGTAATTGGTGTAATTGTGCTAATCCAAAGTTATTAGCATTTTCAATAATAATTGTATTGACGTTAGGAATATCTATACCTGTTTCTATAATAGTAGAACAAACTAATACATTAAATCGTTTATGATAAAAATCATTCATTATTGATTCTAAATCTGTACTACGTAGTTGTCCATGTCCTATTCTAATGTTAGCTTCAGGAACAAGTTTTTTTAATTCTATTTTTTTTCTTTCAATTTTATTTACATTGTTATAAATATAATATACTTGCCCGCCTCGTAATATTTCTCTAAGAATAGCTTTACGAATTACCGTATAACTAAATTCTCGAACAAACGTTTTGACAATTAATCTTTGTTTTGGAGGAGTAGCAATAATCGATAAGTCTCGAATTCCAACGAATGCCATATTTAAAGTTCTAGGAATAGGAGTAGCAGTTAACGTTAAAACGTCAATATTATTAGATATTAATTTTATTTGTTCTTTGTGATGCACTCCAAATCTGTGTTCTTCGTCAACAATTAATAATCCTAAATTTTTCCATTTTAAATTTTTGAGTAAAATTTTATGAGTTCCGATGAGTACATGAACATTTCCTATATTTACATTATTTATTATCTCATTACATTTTGTTTCGGATTGAAAGCGAGACAAAATTTCTATTTTTGTAGACCAATATTTAAAACGTAAAGTAAAATTGTTAAAATGTTGTTGGGCTAACAGGGTTGTTGGAACTAAAATTGCTACTTGTTTTTGGTTACAAACAGCTAAAAAAGTAGCTCGCATTGCAACTTCAGTTTTTCCAAAACCAACATCACCACAAACTAATCGATCCATAGGAGTTGATTTATACATATCACTTAGTACAGAATTAATAGCACTATCTTGATCAGGTGTTAACGTAAATGGAAAACGTTCGCAAAATATTTTGTATTTTGTATGATGTTTTTTAAATGAAAATCCTTTTTGAGAAATTCTATGTGAATAAATATTTAGAAGTATAGCAGCAGAATCATATGCTTTTTCGTTAGCTTTTTTTTTCTCTTTATTCCATAAATCATTTCCAAGTCTATGTAGCGGAATATCCTTTTTTGAAGTTCCTATATATCGACTAATTAAATATAAATATGTAATAGGAACATACAATTTAGAATTTTGTGCATAATTTATAACTACGCATTCAGTTTTTATATTTCTAGTCGTAACAGTAGTTAAACCTTGATATCTTCCTACACCATGTTCAAAATGAACAATAGGTTGATTTATTTTGAGTTTAGATAAATCACATATATTTTTTTCATCAAGACTATTATTAGTAAAATAAACTTGATTCTTTTGTACTAAGCTTTTTATTAACATAATCAGTTATTTTAAATTAATACATTATATACATTTTTTTAAATAGAAGTAGTAAATTTTTTTAGATTAAATATTATATTATGAAATATAATATTTAATCTAAAATTTTATTATCTTTATTTTATAAATGTTAGTATTGAATTCTATTAAGATTATTATTTCAGAAAATTCTTTGTCCTAAATATTATTAGAGTAAAATGTTTTAATATCAATTTAATGTAATATGCGTGTAAAATTTACAATAAAGAATATCTGTTTTGTAACGTAAAATTTTTAGTTTTATATTAAAATATATAAATAACAATATTTTTTTTAAAATATTTTATATTTTTAAAAAAAAAATTAACGAAATTCTTATAGAATATAAAACACAAATGTTGATAAAATTTTAAAGTAATTTAAAATAATACACTATAAATTAATTTCACAAAAGTTACTAAATATTGCAAATATCTTAAAACTTTTCATATATATAATACATATATAATGTAATTATTGTATTAAACTTAATATATATATGAGATAAAAATTTTTAAGATATACAGTTAGTTATTTTGTTTATTATTATAAAAAAAACTATTATACTATGTTTTTATGATTAATAGGTACTATATAGATACAAGTAAGCATATGAACAAAAATATTAAATTCATGTAAACTTCAATTGTAGATTGCTTTTCTGTACTAATTAATTAAAAAAATTATATTTTTGTACAATTTATACAAATGCATATTATTTTTTTTGTGTATTTATACACAATAATATCTAATAATAAAAATTCAAATAGTTTTAAATAAATTCATAAAAATATGTAATAAATTTTTTTGTTAAATGTATAAATAAATTGTATAAACGTAATTTTAGCATGAATTAGACAAGTACTAATAATCTAACTAAGTATTCTTTATTAAAAACATTTTTTAATTTTATATATTGAGACAATAATTTGTAAAAATTTAAATATAACTAACTATATATTTTAGATATTTTGTAATACAAATTAAAAACAATGTTACTAAAATTTATTTTATTTATCATGTGAATAATATTATTTGAAATATTTAAAATTCGTAATTTAAGAAACTAGTTTTAATACATTATATTTATGCGTTTTCTGTTAATTAAGATTTTTAAAATAGACATAAATATGAAAATAATAAATAAGCGATTAAAAAGTATTCGTTATAAAAGAAATAAAAAGAAGATGCGACAACGTTTACGAAAAAATATTTTTAAACAAAAAACACTCAAATTATGTTTAAAAATCCAATTTTAGTCAAATTAAATATAATAATAAGTAGGGTAATAAATACTATTTTATAATTAATTTATATACGCATCTTAGGATGTATATAACGATTGTGGTATGGTAGAGCAGTGTTAGTATATTAACGATTTAAAACTAAATTTTTAAAATAAAAATTTGTTATTTCAAAAATTTTTGTAATTATATAAAATGGTGTATTTAAAAAAATATTTTTTATATTATATAAAAAAATATAATAAAAATGTTGAATTTTATAGAATTTTTATATATAAAATAATTAAATGTTATTAATTTTTATAATTACTGTGGTAAAAATGACTATTAAAATAGGTATTAATGGGTTTGGACGTATCGGAAGAGTATTGTTTAGATTAGCTCAATTACGATCTAACATTGAAATACTAGCAATTAATGATCTTATTAACGTTCAATATATAGCATATATGTTGAAATATGATTCAATACATGGAAATTTTAATGGAAAAATTGTTATTAAAAATGAAACATTATTTGTAAATGGAAAAAAAATTAGAATTACAAACGAAAAAGATCCAAAAAATTTAATGTGGGGAGATTTAAATATTGATGTTGTAATAGAATCAACAGGTATTTTTTTAACTACAGAAGATTCTTATAAACATATACAAGCTGGAGCTAAAAAAGTAATTATTACTAGCCCACCAAAAGATAATACTCCAATGTTTGTTCGAGGTGTTAATTTTAATGAATATGTAGGACAAAAAATTGTTTCAAATGCTTCTTGTACTACTAATTGTTTAGCACCCTTAGCTAAAGTAATTAATGATGAATTTGAAATTGTAGAAGGCTTAATGACCACTGTACATGCTACTACAGCTACTCAAAAAACTGTAGACGGAGTATCCTATAAAGATTGGAGAGGTGGGAGAAGTGCGTTACAAAACATTATTCCTTCTACCACTGGTGCAGCTCGAGCAGTAGGTAAGGTACTTCCTGAATTAAATGGAAAATTAACAGGAATAGCTTTTCGTATACCCACAGCAAACGTTTCTGTAGTAGATCTTACAGTAAGAAACAAAAAGATTGCTACTTACGAAGATATTTGTCAAATAATTAAGTATGCATCAAATCATGACATGAAAGAAGTAATAGGATACACTGAAGATCATGTGGTATCTTCAGACTTTAATGGAAATACGTTAACATCAATTTTTGATGCTAAAGCTGGATTATCATTAAATAACAATTTTATAAAATTGGTGTCATGGTATGACAATGAATGTGGGTATTCTAGTAAAGTATTAGATTTATCTGAATTTATTAGTACTTTTTCATAACTGATTTTATTTACATATTTATAAAACAATTTATTATAAATTTCATATTGACATTAAATGATTTAACGTCATATGAAATTTATTACGCAAAATTAAATCATGCTATAACTAACTAATTGTTATAACTTATTAACTAACATGCAATTTAATTAAGTAAAGAGTTTAGTTCTGTTTTAATTTTTTTAGTCCATTGTATTATTCTCTGGTTACTTTGTTCTGGTTGTCGATCTTCATCTATTACTAATCCCAAAAAATTTTTGTTCTTATCTAATGCTTTAGAACATTCAAAAGAATATCCTTTCGAAGTCCATGATCCAATAAATCTTACATTTTTTGAAAGTCTAATAACATTATACAAAATTCCAATTCCATCACAAAAGTATTCTGAGTAATCTTCTTGATCTCCACATCCAAATAAAGCTATAATTTTATTATTAAAGTTAATTTTTTTTAGAGTTGGTAAAAAATCATCCCAATCACACTGAAGTTCTCCGTAGTACCATGTAGAAACACCAAATATTAGAATATTAAACAACTCAATATCTTTTTTATTCGTATTAGCAATATCGTGAATAGAAGAAATATTCGTTCCTATATATTTGTGAATTAATTTAGCTACATTTTCTGTATTTCCAGTATCACTACCAAAAAAAATACCAATACTTTCCATAAATAATCCTAATTTTAAATTTTTGCATTATATAAATAAATGGGATAACACTGTATGTATTTTAGATTTGTATTATTTTATTTTTATAAAAGAGTATTAATAATATCAATAAGTATTAAAAAATTCTATTATATGAAAATGTATTAAAAACATTATAAATATTTAACTAATAACTATTATCATTAATCTTTAAACAACGCATATGCGTGCGTTTGTTATAGATATATCTCAATATTTGAATTAAATAACAATATTTGATTATTACATTGTATATGTATAATATAAATAGTTAAAATGTTGTTTTTTTGTGAAGAAATATATTTTGTGTAAATATTTATTTAATAAAAATAATTTAAAACATAATATTTTAATTTAAAATTTATAATTTTATTATTAAAATTTGATTTTGCGTAATTTATTTCTATATATCTTAATAATAAAATAATTTAATTTAGATTAATATTAATATTAAAATACAAATATTCATTTTAATTTTCATAATATATCAAAATATGAATGTCAATCTTATGTGGTTTCGAAACGATTTGCGCCTCAGTGATAATTCAGCATTACATTTTTCATGTCGAAATAATGCGTCTACAGTATTAGCATTATTCATTGCAACACCAAAACAATGGGAACGTCATTGTCTAGCACCAAAAAAAAAAATGTTAATATATAAAAATATTGTTGCACTAAAAAAAAAAATAACAGAATTAGGAATTATTTTTTATTATTATGAATCTACAGATTATTTAGAATCAACTAATTATATAATTGAGTTTTGTAAAATTCATAAAGTTACTTCTATATTTTTTAATCTCGAATATGAATTCTATGAACGTCAAAGAGATAAAATAATAAAAAAAAAATTAAAGAAAAATAATATTATTATAAATTGTTTTCATGATTCCGTATTAATTACTCCTGGTTCTATAAAAAATAGTTATGGAAAAATGTATAAGAAGTTTAGTTATTTTAAATATAAATGCATCAAACAATTACAACTAAATATTCCAAGTTGTTTTCCTAAACCTCAAAACAAAAATTTACATGATCATTATTCTTTAGATTTTACTATCCCAATATTTCATACTTATTTAGAAAAATTTGATGCTAATATCTTTCCTATTGGAGAAGACATAGTTTATGAAAAACTTAAATTTTTTATAAAATATGCATTTAACAAATATAATTTTGATCAAGAAATTTTTGAATTAAATAGTACTAGCATGTTATCCGCACATTTGTCAATCGGGGTTATATCACCCCGACAATGCGTAACTTTGTTATTTAAAGAATATCCGGATATTATTCATAAACTAGAAGAGTGTAAATGGATAAATGAACTATTATGGCGTGAATTTTACCAACATTTGTTATATTTTTATCCAAATATAGGTCAAAACCAATCTTTATATCATTGGGAAAATCGCATAAAATGGGATAATAATTTGTATTATCTAAATTTATGGAAACAAGGGAATACTGGGTACCCCATAATAGATGCTGGAATGAGACAGTTAAAGCAACTAGGATGGATAAGTAATCGATTACGAATGATTACGGCTAGTTTTTTGGTAAAAAATTTATTAATTGATTGGAGAAAAGGAGAAGAATATTTTATGTCACAATTAATAGATGGAGACTTTGCATCAAATAACGGAAATTGGCAATGGATTGCATCGGTAGGAACTGATAGCATGCCATATTTTCGTATTTTTAATCCTATGTTGCAATCTAAAAAATTTGATATAAACGCGAAGTTTATACGAAAATATATTCCAGAACTAAGTAATGTTTCTACGTATAACATTCATAATCCTTGTGATAACAACAAAACAAACAAAATACATTCTAAATATCCACAACCTATAATAAATTATTATCATTCTAAGAAAAAAACATTGTTAGTATTTAAACATGCTAAATGTAGTAATAAATTATAAAAAATAAAATCAATCAAATTTATTAGAGATGATTCATGAATAATTTTGAACTAGAAAAAATTGTTAATAAAAAATTAAATTCAAATCAATACAACGACGTTATTCCTAACGGGTTACAAATAGAAGGACGTCCTAAAATAAAAAAAATTGTTACTGGCGTTACTGCATGTCAACTTTTAATTGATTTAGCTATTTCAAACAACGCTCATGGAATTATAGTACATCATGGATTATTTTGGGATAATCATCCTAAAATAATAAAGGGTATATATCGTCATAGAATTAAATCTATACTTGCTAACAATATCAATTTATACAGTTGGCATTTTCCCTTAGATGTACATCCTATATTAGGAAATAATGCACAAATTGGGCATATTTTAAATATTAATGTTCGAGGTTATATAAAGTCTTGCGTACCATGGGGGATGTTAAAAGAACCTATAAAATCAAAAGATATGAGTCAATTAATTACACAAAAGTTTCACAGAGTTCCATTCTATTATGGTAATAATATAACACAAAACATTCATAAAATCGCTTGGTGTAGTGGAAAAGGACAAAAATTTATTAATTTCATTCCCGAATATGGAGTTGATACATTTTTAACAGGAGAAGTGTCTGAAGAAACTATTCATTTTGCTCACGAAAATAAATTGCATTTTTTTTCAATTGGGCATCATGCTAGCGAAATTAATGGCATAAAAGCATTAACTAACTGGTTAAAAATTAAATTCTCCTTGGATATAAATTTTATTAACATTGATAATCCTATTTGATGATTCAAATGATCGTTTCAAGTAATTTTTCGGTGTTATTTTTGTATTATAAAGCTTCATAAAATTATTTTTAAAACTATGTATTAATATAAAAGTGTTCTATATCTTTATTATAAAATTATTAGTAATTGTTATTTTAATAAGTAATTTTTCAAAATATTTATTTGTATTTGTTTAGTAAAAAGTAATTTTATACGTATTTACTTCATATAAAAACTTTAAATAATTAAACATAATTACCAAAAATATATTATTTATTTGTTGATATAACCATATAATAAATATTATTTGTTTAAAAAAAAATATAATTTTTAAATTTAATAATATATTCAAGGAAAGTTTATGTATAAAAATGAATTCAATTCTTCGTGGATGTCTAGTTTTAACAGTTCATATATAGATAATTTATATAACAAATTTTTATTGGATCCAACTTCTATAGATAATTCTTGGTACATTGTTTTTACCGAATTATCTAAAGAAAATTATATTAACTCAACAAATAAGTATCTAAATAATAAATTTCAAGATAGTAAAGATACAATAAAATTAACTATAGAATTATTAATTAACATATTTAGAACTCTAGGATACAAATTTGCACATTTAAATCCTTTAGATACATTTAAAAATGATAATAGCTTATCCTTAAAAAAATTTTTAAAAAGTTCTGAAGCATTTCGCATTCAAGATTCATATTTAGTAAAGTTATCTCAATATGTTCTTGACGATATTACTACAAAAAATGTTTATGATGATTATAAGAATATTTATTGCAAAAGAATTGGATATCAGTTTATGCATATTCATAACTCAAATGAAATGAATTGGATTAAAAATTATATTGAAACTAAACATAGTAATATTTTAAAAAAGAAGAAAAAAATTCAAATATTAAAACATTTAATTATTTCTGAAATGTTAGAAAAGTATTTTTCTTCTAAGTTTCCTAGTATCAAACGTTTTTCTATAGAAGGTGCTGAATCTTTAATACCTATGTTAAAGGAAGTAATAAAATATACAAAAAAATTCAATTTACATAAAATAATATTTGGTATGTCGCATCGCGGGCGTTTAAATGTACTTGCAAATATTTTAGATAAACCAATTAAAACTATTTTTAACGAATTTTGTGAAAATAATTCAAATAATTTCAACAGTGGTGATGTTAAATACCATATGGGTTTTTGTTGCACTAAAACAATAGGATTAAGAAAAATTATTCTAGATTTAAAATCTAATCCTTCTCATTTAGAAGTGATTAATCCTGTTGTTGTTGGATCATCGCGTGCATATATTGATTCAAATGATAATTTAAATGATGAAAATATCTTACCTATAATAATTCATGGTGATGCAGCAATTTCAGGACAAGGGGTGGTACAAGAGTTATTAAATATGTCTCAAGCAAGAGGATATAAGGTTGGCGGGACCATTCATATAGTTGTTAATAATCAAATAGGATTTACGACATCAAAAGTTAAAGATTTGAGAACTAGCCAATATTGTACAGATATTGCTAAAATGATAGATTCACCTATTTTTCATGTTAATGCAGATGATCCAGAATCTGTAATATTTGTAACGCATTTAGCATTAAATTACAGATTTTGCTTTAAAAAAGATGTTTTTATAAATTTAGTTTGTTACAGACGACATGGACATAATGAAATTGACGATCCGTCAATAACACAGCCGGTTTTATATTCTAAAATTAAAAATCATCCTACTACTGCTACAAGTTATTATAATAAATTATTATTAAAAAATATAATTAATAAAAGCTTTTTAATTACTTACCAAAAAAAAATAAAAAAAAAATTAGATGTAGAATATAACTTACATAATAAAAAAATGTCAGAAAAACGTCTAAAATGTTGTTCGATAGTTAAAGCTGATTATATAAATGTTTCCAATACACCTATTAATAATATATCTCAGTCTGACTTAACTATTTTAGCCAAAAAAATTTTTTCTATTCCTAACAATATAGAAGTACATAATCGCGTTTTTAAAATATATAAAGATAGATTAAAAATGGCTAACAATGAAAAATTATTTGATTGGGGTGCATCAGAATTATTAGCATATGCATCGTTATTAAACGAGGGTATATCCTGTAGGCTTTCAGGTGAAGATGTTTGTAGAGGAACTTTTTTTCATAGACATGCTGTTATACATGATCAAAAAAATGATTCAAAATACATTCCATTAAAAAATATTAAATTAAAACAAGGAAACTTTTATATTTGGGATTCTGTATTATCAGAAGAAGCAACATTAGCGTTTGAATATGGATATTCCATAGATCAAAAAAACACATTAAATGTATGGGAAGCACAATTTGGAGATTTTGCTAATGGAGCTCAAATCATTATTGATCAATTTATTTGTTCTGGCGAACAAAAGTGGAATGTAACATGTAATCTAGTAATGTTATTACCTCATGGCTATGAAGGACAAGGTCCTGAGCATTCTTCAGCTCGAATTGAGAGATACCTTCAATTGTCTGCAAATAATAATATAAAAATCATTATACCTACTATATCATCACAAATATACCATATTATACGTAAACAAGCTTTTTCTTTAATTAAAAAACCACTAATTATTATGTCTCCAAAATCTCTATTACGTTTTCCTTTAGCTGCATCATCGTTATCAGAATTGTCTAATGGAAAATTTAGAACAGTTATTGATGAAATTGATAATTTAGATACTAAAAAAGTACAACGAATAATTTTATGTTCCGGGAAAATATATTATGATTTATTAACTCAACGTCGTATTAATCAGCAAAAAAACATAGTGATTCTCAGAATAGAGCAAATATATCCCCGTCCTACTAAAAAATTATCAGCAATATTATATAATTACAAAGATGTACATGATTATATATGGTGTCAAGAAGAACCTTGTAATCAAGGCGCGTGGTTATATCATAAATCTTATTTAAAAAAACTATTACCTAAACATTCTAAACTAAATTATGTAGGACGTTCATCATCAGCGTCACCAGCTACTGGATATATGAAAATTCATAAAGAACAACAAAAAAAAATAATTTATGATGCACTAAATATATCAGACTAAGAGAACCATAATGAATATAATTAACATTTTTATTCCCGATCTTCCTGAATCAGTTACTGATGCTACAATCATCAAATGGCATAAAAAAAAAGGAGATAAAGTTCAGGAAGATACTATTTTAGTAGATATTGAAACTGACAAAGTAATACTAGAAATACCATCACCTTCCGATGGAATATTAAATTCAATTATTGCAGATAAAGGTAAAATAGTTTTACCAGGACAAGTTATAGGGACATTGCTAAAAATAGGTATTAAAAATGAAGAAAAAATAATAAAAACAACTAATAATGTTGTAAATACGGATAACAACCAAAATATTAATTTAAAATTATTAGAAAAAACATATAGTCCTACTGTGAGACGTCTAATTTCCATGCATGATTTACGCGATGTTGATATTATACAAGGCACGGGGACAAAAAATAGGTTAACACGTAAAGATATTCTTAATTACTTAAAAAATATTCGTTCTAATACTAATAAAAAAATAAATAATTATGATTTAAATGCATATAATTTTAATACGACACATAAAAACCATAGAAGTATTAAACGTGTTAAAATGACACGTTTACGAAAAAAAATTTCAGAAAGATTATTATCAACAAAAAACAATACAGCTTCACTAACAACGTTCAATGAAGTTAATATGCAATCGATACTTAATTTAAGACGCAAATACGGAGAATTATTTAAACAAAAACATGGAATAAAATTAGGATTAATGTCATTTTATGTTAAAGCAGTTATCGAAGCGTTAAAAATTTTTCCAGAAATCAATGCTTCTATTGATAATGATGAAATCATCTACTATAACTATTTTGATATTAGCATTGCTATTTCTACACCTAGAGGATTAGTTACTCCTGTATTAAAAAATGCTGATTTAATGAGCATGGCAGAAATAGAGATAAAAATAAAAGATTTTTCTGAGAAAGGAAAAAATTCAAAATTAACTATAGATGATTTAATAGGAGGAAATTTTACCATCACTAATGGAGGAGTTTTTGGATCTTTATTTTCTACACCATTAATTAATCCCCCTCAATCAGCAATTTTAGGTATGCATGCTATTCATAAAAGACCTGTAATTGTAGATGAAAATATAGAAGTGCATCCTATGATGTATTTAGCATTATCATACGACCATAGGTTAATTGATGGAAAAGAATCTGTAGGATTTTTATTAAAAATAAAAGAATTCTTAGAAGATTTTAGTCGTATTGTGCTAAATATTTAAATACACAAAAAAACTAGATATAAAAATAGCTAAAATTTATTATGTTAAAATTTGGTGCTATGATGAATCTTAGCACCAATATGTTTTTAGAAATTAAAATCTTTATTGATATATAATCACCGAACGTCTATTTTTTGAATATGAATTCTCTTTATTTCCATGTGCTACTGGTTTACTAGAACCATAAGAAACAGTAGTTATTTGTTGATTTGAAACTCCTTTGCTTTCTAAATACAATTTGACTGAATCTGCTCGTTTTTGTCCTAAATACATGTTATATTTGTTTGTACCACGACTATCGGTATGTCCTTCAATCATGATTTTTTGATTAGAGTGATGACATAAAAATTGTGCTAAATCATTTAAGTTTTTAGCATATTTTGAATTTACTTGGTGATTGTTAAAGGGAAAGTAAATTGTATTTCCTTTTTTTAATTTTTCTAACGTTTCATCAAAATTATCTTCAGAAAAATTGGTTAATTGTTGTTTACTTTTATTTGTTTCTTGTTCGTAAAAAGTGTCAACATTATTACTATTTAATTTATTTTTTGGAAAACTACACGAAAATGTTGTTATCATAGGTAGTAAAAGGGTTAAAATTTTAAATATTTTTTTCGATTTCATCGATAATTCCTAAAATTAATGTAATTAAACTCTCTATCTATAAACATCATAAGCAATAAATGTATATAAATTAATTAATAATTAGTATAATAAACAGATTAACTGTTTAACTTAAAATTAATTATATAATAAATAATATTTTTAGTGTGAATTAAAAATATTTTATTAAATATAACGTAATTTATATTTATACATTTTTTATTTTTTAAATAGTATTTTAAAATAAATATTTTTATGAAGAACATTTAAATAATTACACTAACATGTTCGTCGTTATTTAGTATAAATTATTCAGAATCTAAACGTATACTGCTTATATTTAGAATAATTTTATTATAAAACTATTATTATAATAACATTAAATCTTAATTTTAAAGTCTAATTATTAATTTAAAACTTATAAAAATTTACGTTCTTAAAGTTAATAATAAAGCAAAAAAATATTTTGAACAATAATTATATGGAGATTTTTAAATGTTATACAAAACTGTTATTTATTCTAAAAATATAAAATATATTAACAAATAATATACGTTATTTATTATTTGAAAAAAATAATCTTATATGCAATACAATAAATATTGTTTACGCATGTTTTAAACATGATTAACTTTTATTTTATTACACGGAAGTTATGTTTAAATGTAAAACTATTAAATGTATATTAATACTATTAAATAAACTTAGCTTAAAATATAATAAACGTATGTTTAAAAAGAGGAAAAATTTTGAAAGTATATAAACTAGTTTTAATGCGACATGGTGAAAGTATATGGAACGAATTAAATAAATTTACTGGTTGGCATGACGTAGATTTATCAAACCGCGGCGTTCAAGAATCGTTGAAAGCAGCAAAATTGTTAAAAAAACACGGTTTTTATTTCGATTACGCATATTCATCGGTGCTTAAACGTTCAATTCATACGTTATGGAATATTATTAAATTTCTTGATCAATCATGGATTCCAGTTAAAAAGTCTTGGAGATTAAATGAACGTCATTATGGAGCTTTAGAAGGACTAAATAAAGATGATGTCATTCAAAAATATGGTAATGATAAAGTACAGCAATGGAGAAGAAGTTTTAATATCGCTCCTCCTAAAATATCATATTTAGAAAAAAAAAAGTTAGCTCATGATTCTAGATATAATAATATAAATTTTGATATACTACCTTATTGCGAAAGTTTAAAATTAACTACGCAAAGAGTATTACCATACTGGCTTAACGAAATTTTCCCGCGTTTTCAAAAAAACACAAAGATTATTATAGTTGCGCATGGAAATTCCTTGAGAGCCTTGATTAAATATTTGAATAACATTAATGATATAGATATTTTAAATTTAAATATTGCTACTGGTTTTCCTATAATATATGAATTTAACTCTGAATTTAAACCCATTCAATATTATTATTTAAAACAATAGCTTTATGACACTAAAAATTTGTATTATCAAATAAAATATAATGCTTTTAAAGTAGTATGATTATAATAATAAAAATCACATATTTATGTTTGAAATACAAGATTTAATATTATTTAACATCAACGATAATAATATTTATTAGATCTTAATAAGATCTATCACTTTAAGAGATTATTATGATCAAAAGAATTGGTGTATTAACAAGTGGGGGAGATGCTCCAGGGATGAATGCAGCAATTAGAGGAGTCGTAAGAACTGCCCTAAGTAGAAATTTAGAAGTTTTTGGAATATACGACGGCTATCTTGGATTATATGAAAATAGAATGATTCTGTTAGATAGATATAGCGTTTCTGATATAATTAACAAAGGTGGTACATTTTTAGGTTCAGCTCGGTTTTCTAATTTTTTTAAAAAAGATATACGATCGATAGCAATTAAAAATATGCAACAAAGAAACATTGACTTCTTAGTAGTTATTGGAGGTGATGGTTCATATGTAGGTGCACAAAAATTAACAGAAATGGGTTTCCCATGTATTAGCATACCAGGAACCATTGACAATGATGTAGCTGGTACAGATTATACTATAGGATATTTTACAGCATTAGAAACAGTTGTAGAAGCAATTGATAGATTACGAGATACTTCTTCTTCTCATCAAAGAATTTCTATAGTAGAAGTTATGGGGCGTAATTGCGGTGATTTAACTTTATCAGCAGCTATAGCTGGAGGATGTGAATTTATAGTGTTACCAGAAATTGAATTCACTAAAGAAGAATTAGTAAAGGAAATAAAAAATGGTATAAAAAAAGGAAAAAAACATGCTATTGTGGCTATTACAGAATACATTTGTAACGTTGAAAAATTAGCCAAATATATTCAACGAGAAACATGTCGTGAAACTAGAGCAACAATTTTAGGACATATACAAAGAGGTGGGGCTCCAGTAGTTTATGATCGTATTTTGGCATCCAGAATGGGAGAGTACTCTGTAGATATATTATTACAGGGATTTCAGGGCCGATGCATAGGTACGATTAATGAAAAAATGGTACACCATGATATTTCAGATGCACTCAAAAATATGAAAAGACCATTTAAATTTGATTGGTTAAAGACTGCTAAACAGTTATACTAAATATATATAAACGTTTAAAATATATATATTATTTACTAAGAAAATAAATCCTATTATTTAACTTATAGAAAAAATTATATAAAAAATTTATTTAGAATTTATTATATTAATAATATTTTATGTTTTATAAAAAATTTCAGTTCAAATATAAATATTTTATTAATTTAAAAATTATATATTGTTTTATGACGTTAGAATTGACTAATATTCATAGATTAAGATGGAAATAAGTGTAATTATTGAATTCAAAAAAATATTATCTACCTTGTGTTAGCATATTATACTCATAAATAAAATATATTTTATTAAGTAAAATATTATTATACATTTATTTATAAGTAAATATCAACTTTTAACAAAAAAATTAAATTTATATATTATTTCTTAAATATTAAAATTACTTATTTTTTGAGTCTTATCTATTGAATATATACTAAGTTTAATATAAGAATTTAAAAAAATAAAATATTAAAAATATTAATAATTTAATCTACAGATCAAATGACAATTTTAATTCATGTTTTATTTTATACCAGAAATATAGTGTATAATGTGATAAGTACATTTTATATTCAAATTCATTTTTCTAAAACTATATTTTAGATAAAAATAATATTATAAATGCTAAAAAATAAATTTGTTTTTAATTTTTAATATAATCACTATTTTTTTTTAATTCATATTATATGTTTTTTTTACAATTGTTATCATAAAATTTGACATACAATATAAGAATTTAAAACGCATTAATATACTGATGTTTAATAAAAAATAAAAAACAGAATTAACTGATTAAAAAAATTAATTCTATCTATTTTTTATACATATTTTGTTTAAGATATGTTTAAAAAATAATATACATACATTGTAATATTCTTTTTATTACAAGAAAAAATTTAATATTTTAATTATTATTAAATATATTAACAATTATTAAGTAACTTTTTAAAAAAATCTAAAGATAATGATGCAGATCCTACTAGAAATCCATCTATATTTTTTACATCATATAATTCTATGATATTATGTTCGTTAACAGATCCTCCATATTGTAGAGAAAATAATTTTATCGTTGAATTCTGTTTATTAAAAATATAATTTTGAATAAACATTAAAATTTTTTGTATAAAATTGATAGATGGAATAGTATTTGTACCTATAGCCCATTTAGGTTCATATGCTATTACAGAGTTATTAAATCCACTTGGTCCTAATAGATCAAAAATAGCATCAATTTGAAATTTACAAATTTTTTCAGTTTTACATGACAAATATTCATGCTCTGTTTCTCCAATACATAATACTGGAATCAAATGTGAATCTTTAACAATTTTAAATTTTTTAGCAATAATTACATCATTTTCTCGATGATATTGCCGCCTTTCAGAATGACCTACTAAAACATAACTCACTCCCACATCTTTTAACATATTAATAGAAACTTCCCCAGTAAATGCGCCAATTAAGTTAATATCTACATTTTGAGAACCTAATAAAATACTTGAATGAGAAATAATTGATTTCATTGGATACAAGTACACATATGGAGGCATAATAACTAATTTTATTGATGATTTATTTTTATGACGAATATAAAAATTTACTAAAGGTTTTAATAACGTTTGAAGTAATTGAATATTTCCATTTAATTTCCAATTTGCTATAATTATTTTTTTTTTCATTATTTGATTCTCATAATCTTTATATTTAATTTTATAATTTTAACTAAGTTACTTCAACATAATCTATATCCAGTAACTTAGTTTTTGTAAACATTTTTCCATTACATTATTGAATATTAATATTAAAAATTTTTAAATTAATACTTGCATATAATCTTTAAAAATTATTGAACAACAACAAATATAATTACTAACACAACCTTTAGTATTTAAATTATTAACATTACTTACTGAACAGATAGTTTTTGAAAAAATTAGTTATAAATATTACACAAAATAATAATTTTTTAATCAACATTTTTAGCTGCTTTAAACGCTTCAGTCATAGCATTGGAAAAATTTTTATCTTTATCTATTTCTTGTTTATGACTATTATTTTTTTTTATGTCATTACTTATTTTAAGTTCTTGTTTTTCAAGTATAGATAAATATATGATTCTTTCTTTTTTGTCTATACTATTTAATTTTACTTCAACTATTTCACCAATTTTTGCTTTATTCCAAGGTTTGTTGTCATGTACATTCATAATTTCATCAGAAATATTTAAAAATTTTATCAATCCGTCGATATGTTCTGATAACGAAACAACAATAACATTATTATCAATTTTTTTAATAGTTCCAGATACTAAACTACCTTTTTTATGACTAGAAACATATTTTGCAAATGGGTCTTCTTGTAATTGTTTAATTCCAAGAGAAATTCGTTCTCTATCTGGATCAACTTGTAACACCACTGCTAAAACCTCTTCTCCTTTTTTATATTTTTTTACGGATTCTTCACCAGATATATTCCAAGATATATCAGATAAATGAACTAAACCGTCAATACTACCTTCTAAGCCAATAAATATTCCAAAATCTGTAATAGATTTAATTTTTCCTACTACATGACTTCCCTTGTTGTATTTCTTAGAAAACTCCATCCAAGGATTGTTTTTACATTGTTTTAATCCTAAAGAAATACGTCTTCGTTCTTCATCTATATCTAAAATCATTACTTTAACAACGGAATTCACTTGTACCATCTTTGATGGATGAATGTTTTTATTTGTCCAATCCATTTCCGAAACATGTACTAACCCTTCTACTCCTTCTTCAATTTCTACAAAACATCCATAATCTGTTAAATTTGTGACTCTTCCTGTTATTTTAGTTTTTTCGGGATAACGTTCAGAAATTTTTGTCCAAGGATCATCGCTTAACTGTTTTAAACCTAAAGAAACTCTAATCTTTTCTCGATCAAATTTTAATATTTTAATTTTAACTTCATCACCTATATTTACAATTTCACTAGGGTGTTTTACTCGTTTCCAAGCCATGTCAGTAATATGTAACAATCCGTCTACGCCTCCTAGATCTACAAATGCTCCATAATCAGTTAGATTTTTTACAATACCTGATACTATCAGACCTTCTTGTAAAGTTTCCAACAATAAGTTTCGTTCAGCATTATATTCGGATTCAATTACAGCACGTCGTGATACAACTACATTATTTCGTTTTTGGTCTAATTTAATAACTTTAAATTCTAATTCTTTACCCTCTAAATGCATGGTTTCTCGAACAGGTCGTATATCTACCAATGATCCAGGTAAAAACGCACGAATATCTTCTAATTCAACAGTAAAACCACCTTTAACTTTTCCATTTATTAATCCAACAACAGTTTTAGAATCTTTATATGCTTGTTCCAAAGTTAACCAAGCTTCATGTCTTTTAGCTTTTTCGCGTGATAATAATGTTTCTCCAAATCCATCTTCAATAGCATCTAATGCAACATCTATTTGATCACCTACTTTAACCTCAAGTTCTCCTTGAGAATTTTTAAATTGATCTATAGGAATTTTAGATTCAGATTTTAGCTTCGCATCTACTAATATTGTATCTTTGGTAATAGCAACAACAGTACCTTGAATAATTGAACCTGGTCGAGTCTTAATGTTTTTAAGGGATTCTTCAAATAATTGTGCGAAAGATTCAGTCATATTAATAATCGTAAAGTATAATTTTAACATCTATTTAGTGTCATTACTTAAATAGAGTTACGTATAAGATCTATAATTTTCCTTATTATAGGCTAAAATAAAAATAATAATTATAATTTAAACTTTTGCATTTTTAGTATGTAACTCAGTAATACATTACTTACTTGTTTTAAACTCATATAGGTAGAATCTATTAAGATAGCATTTTTTGCAGGAATTAATGGAGATATTTTTCGATTATGATCGCGTTGATCACGTGTTTTCATGTCATAAAATATTTTTTTATAATTACAACTATTAATACCTTTTTTTTCATATTCTAAACAACGTCGTGCTACTCTTGTTTTAAAATCTGATATTAAAAAAAATTTTATTATTGCATCTGGAAAAACTACTGTTCCCATATCACGCCCATTAGCTATTAATCCAGGAAATTTTCTAAATGATCGTTGTTGAAATAAAAGAAAATGTCTAATATAAGGAATACAAGCTAATCTTGATGCTAAGTTTCCAATGTATTCTTGACTAATATTAGTAAATAGGGATTGTGATATTACATAGTTTTTAAAATTAATACGTTGAATAAAATCATGTAAATTTATATTTTTAAATAAAATGTTTAAATTTCTTGATGAAAAACAAACATTATTTTTAAAAATTATAAATGCTAAAACTCTATATATCCAACCTGATTCTAATACGTTCCATTGAAGTTTTTTAGAAATTACTTTACATACTGAACTTTTTCCTACTCCGCTTGGGCCATCAATTGTAATAACAGGTACTAAGTTTTTAAAAGACATATTTTATATAATGTTTTTAAAATAAAATAATTTGTGAAAGAAATGGTTTTTAAAAATCTAAACTAAAAAAATAATATTATTTCCTAAATCTTTATTTAAAAACTTAAAAATAACATAGTTTGTGTATAAAATATATATGTAACTGCATATAAAATTTTAATATGAACAAATAGATTTTAACTTTTGAAAATAATCTGGGAACGTTTTGTTTACGCACTTGTAGTTGAGTAATGTAACTTTTATACCAGATAATGCTATCAGCGCAAAACACATAGCTATACGATGATCATCATATGTATTTATTTTTGCGTAAACAAAATTAATTGGCGGTAAGATTTCAATATAATCGTTACCTTCTATCACCTGTGCTCCTATTTTTTTTAGTTCATTAGTCATAGCAGACAATCGATCTGTCTCTTTAACCCTCCAATTATATATATTTCTAATTACAGTTTTTCCTTTAGAAAAAAGTGCTACAATAGCGATAGTCATAGCAGCATCAGGAATATCATTCATATCTAGATCAATTCCTATTAAGTCTTTTTTTTTGCAAACAATAAAATCTTTTCCAAAAGTAATATAAGCACCCATTTTTTTTAGTACATTTGCAAATTTTACATCACCTTGAATACTATTTAAACCTATTCCAGTGACTTTAACTGACCCACCCTTGATTGCCGCAGCTGCTAAAAAATATGAGGCAGAAGAAGCATCTCCTTCTATACTATATTCTTTTGGAGATATATATTTTTGCCTTCCTTGGACATTAAATTTGGTATAGTCTTTGTGTATTATCTTTATACCAAACTTAGAAATTAAATTTAATGTGATATCTATGTATGGTTTGGATACTAATTTTTCAGTTACAGTAATTGTAGAATCAAGTTGTGCTAATGGAGTTGCAATAAGCAATGCGCTCAAAAATTGGCTAGAAATTTTTCCACTTACAAAAATATTACCTCCAATAAAACCACCTTTTATTTTTATAGGTGGATATTGATCTTGTTCAGAGTATGTTATTTGTGCACCTCCTTGTTGTAACGCTTGAACTAAATGTTTTATAGGTCGTTGTTTCATTCGTTTATTTCCAGTTAATAATATATTATTATTATTTAAAGAAAATATAGCAGCTAACGAACGAAATGCTGTTCCAGCATTTCCTAAAAATAGTGATGTTTTATGACTAATATTTAACGGTTTATTACAACCTTCAATTGTACAACTTAAATTTGTATAAGAACAATTAAATTTTATCCCACATATTTTTAGTGTATTTAGCATATATTGTGTATCTTGACTATATAAAATGTTTTTTAAATGCGTAGTACTATTAGACATTGCTGACAATAATAAAGCTCTATTCGTAATACTTTTAGATCCAGGTAAATTAATTGTTCCATTGACTAAAGAAATAGGGTTTAATGTTAAACATTCATGCATATGTATTTATTTCCTTCTCATAAAGTTGTTATTTTTAATAAATAATTATTAATTTTTTTATTGATAAATATTATTATCCATACTTTTTTTCAAATATTTTCATAAAATTAATTAATTTCAGTACACCTTTTATCGGCATAGCATTATAAATAGAAGCTCTAATACCTCCTTTAAGATTATGTCCTTTCAAAGCATGTAATCCATATTTATATGCTTCTTTTACAAAAATTTCATGTAATTTAGTATTAATAATTGTAAAAGGTACATTCATGCGAGAACGATTGTTACTAACTACATCATTAATATAAAAATCTGTACTATCTATCATATTATAGAGCATATTTGATTTTATTATATTTCTTTTTTCAATTTCTTTTATACCACCTATTTTTTTGATCCATTTTAAAATTAGTCCAGATAAATATAAAGAAAATGTATTTGGAGTGTTAAACATTGAATTACTATTAACAAGTATTTTATAATTTAGAATAGATGGTACATATGAATTAATATTTTGTAATAAACTTTCATGCATAATAATTAGCGTAATTCCAGAAGGGCCAATATTTTTTTGCGAACTAGCATAGATAAAACTATATCGTTCTAAATTAATTCTTTTCGACAAAATTGTAGAAGAAAAATCACCTATAACTATTTTTTTATCATTAAATTTTGGCTCTTCATGAATTGCTATACCATCAATCGTTTCATTAGGACAATAATGCAAATATAGACTATTATCATTAATTTCCCAAGTATTCATAGGAAGTATATATTGTTTTTTATTATTTGTTTTACATACATTTAAAATGTTTGTATAACAATATTTTTTCGCTTCTAATGCTGCACTATAAGACCAATACCCACTATTTATATAATCTACAACATTATTATGAGAAGAATGATTAGCATTTTTTGAAAAATTCATAGGGATAGCTGAAAATTGCCCTCTTGCACCTCCATGGCAAAATACTATCTTATAACTGTTAGGAATATGTAATAATTTTCGTAAATTATGCTTTATTTCTTGAACAACAGATATAAATTCTTGGCTACGATGACTTATTTCCATGATAGATTTTTTAAGATTTTTCCAATTGTATAATTCTCTTTTAACTTGACATAATACTTCTCTTGGAATCATAGCTGGGCCAGCACTAAAATTGTAAACTTTAGTTGTGTCATTCATAATCATTTACTCAGATAAAATATCTTATATTCTATTGTTATGTTTTTATAAAAAAAACATAAATAAATTAATAATTTATAGCTAATAAAAATTTTAAACATATATATATTTTTCTTATCTATTCTAAAAATTCTAATCCATTCATGTAGTTATTTCTTAATATTTTAGGTATTTTAATTCTCCCGTCTTTTTGCTGATAATTTTCTAAAATTGCTGCTAAAGTTCTTCCAACAGCTAATCCAGATCCATTAATAGTATGTATAAAAATTTTTTTATTTTGTGCGTTACAATGAAATCTTGCTTTTATTCTTCGAGCTTGAAAATCTAACATGTTGGAACAAGAAGATACTTCTCGATAAACATTTTGAGAAGGAAACCACACTTCTAAATCATAGGTTTTAGAAGACGAAAATCCTATATCTCGTGTACATAATAACGTTTTTCGATATGGTAATTTTAATAATTTCAAAACTCTTTCAGCATGTATTGTTAATTCTTCCAATTTCTGCATAGAATCACTTGGATGTACAATCTGAACAATCTCTACTTTATCAAATTGATGCGTACGAATTAAACCTTGTGTATCTCGTCCGTAAGACAGAGCTTCTGAACGAAAGCAAGGTGTTTTAGCAACTAACATAATTGGTAATTGTTGTTCATCTAATATACAATCACGAAACAAATTAGTTAACGGAACTTCAGCAGTCGGTATTAATGCAAAATTATTATTATTTTGTGATTCATCTAAAAGTGATTTAGCGTAAAATAAATCCGTTTTAAATCTAGGTAATTGACCTGTACCATATAAATTATTTGTTTTAACTAAACATGGAACATATGTTTCTAGATATCCATGTTCATTAGTATGCAAATCTAACATAAATTGTCCTAAAACTCGATATAAAAGAGCTATTTTTCCTTTCATAATGAAAAATCTAGATCCAGAAATATTAGCTGCAGATTTCCAATCAAAACCATTGAGATGATTTCCTAATTCAACATGGTTTTTAATTTTAAAATTATAATTTTTTATAATTCCCCAACGACTAACTTCTTGATTATCATCTGAACCCATTCCATCAGGAATGTTAATATCTGGAAGATTAGGAATATTCATTAAAAAAATATGAATTTGTTCTAATAAAATTTTGAGTTCTTTTTTCATAACGTCTATTTTTTTTTTTAATGTTATTATTCTTTCTTTCATACATTGAATATTTGGATGTATAAGTTTTATTCTTCCAATATGTTTAGATAAAGTGTTATGTCTTGATTGAAGCTCTTCTACTTTAGTTTGTAAAATTTTTCGTTTTTTTTCCATTTCAGTAAATTGTTTTACATCTAACGAAAACCCGCGTCTAGCTAAGTTTTTAAAAACAAACTCTATATGGTTGCGTAACAAATTAGGATTTAGCATAATTATATTATTTTATTTTATCTGAATTTTAACATGAAATTGTGTAATATCTATTAAATTAGATAGTAAGTTTATTGATTTTTAAAACATTTATTTAGTTTCATAATCTATATTACCTTTAAATTCATAGTTATTAATAGACATTTTTTAATATCTTTTTAAGGAAGCTATGTTGTTTCTACAAGATAATTTATTTATGATTAAATATAAAAATTACATTTTTTATACATTCTTCTTGATTATTTTAAGTGAAGGTTGTATTGTCACGCTATTTTAAATGAAATTAGTTCTTTATTTAAAAAACATATTTAGCAAATATTAATTATTTTATATCCATGTTATTTTTAATAAAATTAAAATTTATTTATTTCTTCTCTAAAATGTATTCTTTATTAAAAATTATTATTTTTAAATATTAAAATGAAATGTTTAAATTATATAGGATTAAATTTTTAATTTTTTCTTATTTTAAATTAAATTTTTTATCAAGTTTAAAATTGAAATAAAAATTATGTTATAATAATTTTTATTTCAAAAACAATTAATATGCAATAGATAACATTTAAAAAAACAAAATATATAAATTTTATGTTTTTTACAAAACTAATTTAAATAACTTTATGTCTATCTTATAAATGATATATATCATTCATGATTGAAAATACATTGAAAATTGAACATCATAAATTAATTATTTTGGGATCTGGACCAGCAGGATATACTGCAGCTATTTATTCCGCTAGAGCAAATCTAGAACCCTTGTTGTTCACTGGAAACAACAAAGGAGGACAACTTATAAATACTAACGAAATAGAAAATTGGCCTGGAGATTCAAAATCACTTACAGGTTTAGAATTAATGGAAAGAATGCATAACCATGCAAAATCATTAAATACTAAAATTATTCCTAACGAAATTATTCGTGTAAACTTTTTTAAAATACCATTTTTATTGGTAAGCGATACTAATCAATATTACACTTCTGATTCAGTAATTATTGCTACAGGTGCATCTCCAAAATATTTAGGTCTAACTTCAGAATCTAAATTTATAGGAAAAGGGGTATCAGTATGCGCTGTTTGTGATGGCTTTTTTTATAAAAACGAAGACGTTGCTGTAGTAGGCGGAGGAAACACTGCTTTAGAAGAAGCATTATATTTATCTAATATAGCAAGAAAAGTATATTTAATACATCGACGCAAAACATTTAGCGCTGAAAAAATATTAATTTCTCGTATGTTAAACAAAACAAAAAAAAATATAATTTTGCGTACAGGATGCATCGTGAACAAAATTATTGGAGGAGTAAACGGTGTACGTGGAGTACAAATTACATGCAATGATTCTAAAGAAAATAAATGTTTAATAAATTTATCCGGGGTTTTTATAGCTATTGGACATGCTCCCAATACCAAACTTTTTAAAAATCAATTATTCATGAAAAATGATTATATCCTAGTAAAATCAGGAATTCATGGAAATGTTACTCAAACCAACATTCCAGGAATTTTTGCAGCAGGTGATGTAATTGATCATGTTTATAAACAAGCGATCACATCTTCAGCAAGCGGGTGTATGGCTGCTCTAGATGCAGAAAAGTATATTGATCAAAAATATGGTTTTAAAATATAAATATGTTAATATTTAGCGATTATTGACATAAAAATACATAATAATGAGAATAACATGACAAAAGAAGATTGCATAGAAATGCAGGGGGTGGTAATAGACACTCTTCCTAATACTATGTTTCGTGTACAATTAGATAACAAACATATTGTAACAGCACATATTTCAGGAAAAATGAGAAAAAATTATATACGCATCCTAACTGGAGATAAAGTAACCTTAGAATTAACTCCATATGATTTGAGTAAAGGTAGAATTATATTTCGTAGCCGATAAAATATTATAGTAAAAATTATACCTATAAGAAGTATATTTTGCTTTTAATAAAATCACTGTTGGTAGGGCCTATTTATGAGAACCAATTTCTGTGGAACATTAAATGTATCACATGTAGGAAAGACGATAAAATTATGTGGTTGGGTTAATAAATTTAGAAACTTAAAAGAAATATTATTTATCGATATACGTGATCAAACGGGGATTATACAAGTATTATTTAGTAAAAAATCAGAATTATTGTTCAAAAAAGCTGCTGATCTTCGTAATGAGTTTTGTATACAAGTGTTAGGAATTGTTCAAGAACGAATCACAAAAAATAAAAATTATACAATGTCTACAGGAGAAATAGAAATTTTCGCATTAGAATTAAAAATTTTTAATAAATCTCAACCATTACCTATAGATTTAAAATCCTGCAATATAGAGGAAACTCGTTTAAAATTTCGTTACTTAGATCTTAGACATCCTAATATGATTCGTAATATTATTATTAGGAACGATATTACTATTATTATTAGAAACTTTATGAAAAAAAATAAATTTTTAGATATTGAAACACCTATATTAACTAAGTCTACACCAGAAGGCGCACGAGATTATATAGTACCAAGTAGAATTCACAAAAATAAGTATTATGCATTACCCCAATCCCCCCAATTATTTAAACAATTACTTATGATATCTGGAATTGACAGGTACTATCAAATTGCAAAATGTTTTCGAGATGAAGATTTACGTTCAGATCGGCAACCTGAATTTACACAAATTGACATTGAAGTATCATTTTTAAATGCAAAAAAAGTACGAAAAATTATCGAACGTATGATTACAAGCGTATGGAATAAAATTATCAACGTTCATTTAAAAAAATTTCAAAAATTAAGTTTTTATGATGCAATAAAAATGTATGGTACAGACAAACCTGATTTAAGAAATCCTATACAATTGATAGATGTAACAAATATCATTCATGTAAAAAATAACATTAATGCTATAACTTTACCTAATAAAAAAACTCAACAAAATATAGTGATTGCAATGTGTATACCAAGGGGTATGTCCTTAAATATTAATTACATTAATTCATATCATCATTTAGTACAAAAATACACCAAAAATAAGTTATTTAACGTTGAAGTGTTAAATCATTGTCCGATTAAAGAACAAAAAAAAACATCTTTTCATAAAAAACCTTCTAGTGATTTAACATTTCAATTAATTTCTAAAACTTCTGCAAAACATGGAGATATGATATTCTATCTATCTGAAAAATCCCCTTTAGTATATGAAATTATGGGAAAACTAAGAATAGAATTAGGAAAAGATCTTAACTTAATTGATTATAATTCTTGGAAACCATTATGGATAACTAACTTTCCATTATTTAAAAAAAATGAGTTAAATCAGTACATTTCAACTCATCACCCTTTTACAGCTCCAAAATATATGAAAATTGACACCTCTATAACAAATTATGAAGAGATTGTTGCTGATTCTTATGATTTAGTAATTAATGGTTATGAAATAGGTAGTGGATCAGTTAGAATTCATGATTTAGAATTACAAAAAACTGTTTTTAATATTTTAGGTATAAATACAGTATTGCAAAAGAATAATTTTAATTTTTTTTTAAACGCTCTTAAGTATGGTACACCACCTCATGCTGGTATTGCGCTTGGGTTAGATAGAATTACAATGTTATTAACAAATAGTCACAACCTTAGAGATGTAATAGCCTTTCCAAAAACTACTACAGGATCTTGTTTAACTACTGGAGCACCAAGTAAAATTATACATTTTTAAATTCTATGATAATAATATAAAATAATATATGTAATTAATTATGTACATAAAATTTTAAACATAATTTATTTTTAAAATTTAGATAAAATCACTATAATATTTTTTTTAAATTACTTATCACAAAAACAATTGAAGAACAAAATACTATTGTTGGACTAATTGCAAGATTATAATAAACAGACATTAATATTCCCCAAGTTATTGATATAATTCCAATTATAACGGAAAAAAATGCCATTTTTTCTGGTGAGGTAGAAAAGCGTTGCGCTGTTGCTGCTGGAATAATTAATAATGATATAGCTATCAGTGATCCGATAAATTTTATAGCTATTCCTATGGTTAATGTAATTAAGAATATTAATATACTATTAATTTTAAGAACGTTTACACCATCTATTTTAGCTAAATCAGAGTTTATAGTAGTTAATAACATTAAATCCCAATACCATACTAGAACAAAAAGTATGCTAACACAACTAATTATTAAAATTACTATATCAATATAAGTAACTTCTAATAAATTTCCAAATAAATAATTAGTTAACTTATTTTTTTGAAAATTAGAAATTGAATTTATTATTATCATACCTAACGACAAAAAACTATAACCAATAATTCCAAGAATTGTATCTAATGACAAAACTGTAGTATAATTCAACCAGATAATTAACATTCCAAATAATAAAATTGTAATAATTACCATAAAAAAAGGATGTATATTTAACAAAACAGCGAAAGATATACCTAACAATGATGAATGTGACAATGTATCACCAAATGAAGACATACGTCGCCATATTATAAATAAACCTAATGGTCCAGTAATAGTAGTTAATAAAACTCCAGCTAACCATCCAAAAAAAAATGTTTTATACATGTTTAATATCTCTTAAAACATAATTATAAATATATTTAAAAATCATGATGATGATTATGCCTATGACGATATAATGCTAAATAGTTTTTTCCTATATTACCAAAAATAGCGATAAACTCTGAATTTTTAGAGATAGTTTCTGGAGGTCCAGAACAACATATGTGATTATTTAAACAAATAACTTTATCTGTATTTGCCATAACTATACTTAAATCATGAGATACCATTAAAATAGAACACTTTAATTCATTTTTTATTTGATTAACTAACTTATAAAATGCTATTTTCCCAATAATATCTATGCCTTGAGTGGGTTCATCTAAAACTAACAATTCAGGTTTTTTTAATAAAGCTCGCGCTAATAATACTTTTTGCATTTCACCACCAGATAACTTTTGCAGTGGATGATGCTTTAAATGAATAATATTAATACGAGATAGCATACCTTGAATATAATTTTTATCGTTAAAATAAGATAAGTTCATGAATCGATTAACTGTTATAGGTAACGTAGAATGCAAGTTTAATTTTTGAGGTATATAACCGATGCGCAAATTGTTTTTAAAGAATATTTTTCCTTGATTAGGCTTTAACAAACCAAGAATAACTCGAACTAATGTAGATTTACCAGCACCGTTTGGCCCGATTAAAGTTAAAATACAATTTGGAGTTAAAGCTAATGAAATATTTGATAAAATTGAACGATTATTAAAATTAACAGATATATTGTTTAATTGAATAAATATAGACATATATTCATGCGCGATATACAAATTATTAATTCTATATGATATCATACTGACATGTATTTATATATTAAAAGTACAATGTTATTATTTTTTTAACACAGTTTGACTAAATAATATTTTATATATTGTTGATTTCTTAAAAAATAGACATTAAAATCATTAATTTATTAATCATGAGAATTTATAGGATGACAAAGTGTAATATATTTAACATGATATTTTTAAAATTTTCAAATGCATTTATTAAAAAGATAAAGTATTTGTCAATTATTTCTATTATTAGTGTCTTTTTACTTAATTCAAGTATCGTATACAGTTGTAGTAAAATTATTTTAATATTTGATAATAACTTTAAAGAAAATAATAAAAACATATTAAATAAATTAGTTCTTCCAATTAAAAATATTATCTTGAAAGGTACTTCTAATTTAGAATTCAACGATTATTTACTAAAACTTTCGAATTTTTATGGTTCACCTATACATAAATGTATTTATAATTTTCCATACAAAAAATTACAAAATAATAATTTAAATAATTTAAAATATATTATTTTTAAAAGTAAAATAGATAATAATTTTATTAAAAACATGCAATATCTTAATGTTTCAAATGATAATATAGATAATGTAGTACGTTGTATAAAACTAGAACTTAAAATTCACCAATTAAAACAAGATCACAAATGCAATATTTTAATTCAAAATAATAGTTTTTTAAAACATAACATTGTACAAAAAAATATAATTTTAAGTTTTGAAATTCCTTATAATACCAAAAATATTTACGGATTTTTTACAAAAAAAAATAAATTTTTTGATGTACATGGAATTAGTTCCGCTCCTATTTTTTTAAAATTTCCGTTTCTAAAAAAATATCGTATTTCTTCCAAATTTAATCCCAATAGATTTAATCCAATTACGAAAAAAAATTCACCACATCAAGGTATAGACTTTGCTATGCCAATAGGAACTCCTATTTTATCTATAGGCGACGGAGTAATATTGAATGCCAAATTTAGCATTCAAGCAGGTAATTATATTACAATACAACATAATTGTTCTTATATTACTAAATATATGCATTTAAAAAAGATCCTAGTGAAAATAGGCGATAAGGTAAAAATGCGTGATAAAATAGGATTGTCTGGAAACACTGGTTATTCTACTGGCCCTCATTTGCACTATGAAGTATGGTTACACAAGAAGGTAATAAATCCAAAAAATTTAAAAACAAGAGAATGCTTGATAAAAAAAAATTTGAAAGAACATATAAATTTTTCTAACATAATCATTACTCAATTTGAAATATTTAAATGAACTTATATTCTGGAAACATGTTATTTATCTTATAAATAAACTATTCAATAAACACAATATTAACACAATCACACTTTTAAAATTCTACTTGTATTAGTTTTTCCTACTTTTCCCATAATATCTCCTTGAGTAATAATAACTAAATTTCCAGGTTCTAAAAAACCCCTTTTTACTAATAAGTTAATAACTTCATTAGCAGCAGAAACACCTTCTTTGCTACTATTAAAAAAAATTGGCGTAACTCCTCGATATAACGCAGTTAATTTCAGCGTTTGTATATGTGAAGATAACGCGAAAATTGGTAAACCAGAAGTAATTCTAGAAGTCATTAAAGATGTTTTGCCAGATTCAGTCATAGTAATAATAGCAGTAATACCACTTAAATGATTTGCAGCATACATTGCAGACATAGCAATAGCTTCTTCAATATCATGAAATTTGTCATGAATCCTATGCTGAGAAACATTGATGCTAGGCATTTTTTCTGCCCCCATACAAACTTTAGACATAACTTTAATAGTCTCAATAGGATATTTTCCTGACGCAGTTTCCGCTGATAACATAACAGCATCACTACCATCTAATACAGCATTAGCAACATCCATGACTTCAGCACGAGTTGGCATAGGATTATTGATCATAGATTCCATCATTTGTGTAGCAGTTATAACTACTCGATTTAATTGGCGTGCTCGCCTTATCAATGTTTTTTGTATTCCAGCTAATTCAGATTCTCCTATTTCTACACCTAAATCTCCTCGTGCTACCATTATTGCATCAGATGCTAATATTATTTCATCAATTATTTTTAAATCTTTGACTGCTTCAGCTCTTTCTATTTTAGCAATTATTTTTGCTTTACTACCAAATTTTACTGCACACTTACGTGCATGATCTAAATCACTTCCATATCTCGGAAATGAAACAGCTAAATAATCTACCCCAATATCAATCGAAGTGATAATATCTCTTTTATCTTTTTTAGTTAAAATCCTTGCTGATAAACCTCCTCCTAATTTGTTAATTCCCTTATTATTAGATAACACACCACCTATAATTATTTTAGTAAATATTTCTTGATCTACTATATTAATAACCTTTAATTGTATTTTTCCATCATCTAATAAGAGAATATCACATTTTTTTACGTCTTTAGGTAAATTCTTATAATCTATTCCAACTCTTTCCGATGTCCCTAAATTTTCATTTAAATTAGCGTCTAATATGAAATAATTATTTACTTTTAAAAAAACTTTTTTATCTTGAAATTTACAAATTCGAATTTTAGGACCTTGTAAATCACCTAAAAGAGCAATGTGACAATTTAATCTTTTTGCAATACTTGTTACGAGTTTTGCTCTATAAATATGTTCTTCTCGTGTTCCATGTGAAAAGTTTAAACGAAAAACATTAACACCAGATTTAATCATATTCTCTAAAATAATATGATTATCAGTTGACGGACCTAATGTAGCAACAATTTTTGTTCGTCTAAAACGACGTATCATCTATATACTTCCTCTTTATGTTTCAAATAAATGTTTTTATTACGAAGCTTGGAAAACGTTCATACACTATTTTTATATAATATATAATTTTAATATTTTTTTATAAAAATTTCTAAATACAAACTGTCTCATATAATCTATTTTAAAATTTTTAACTATAATTACGTATATTACGAGTATATGACAAAAAGATTTTTTAGAAAATAATTATTTATAATTTTATTAGTATTATGATGCTATACTGAACATGTTATTTACTTATAAAGTTTAGATACAATAGTTGAATATATTTAATAAATAAATATTAAAAAATTAAGTAAAGAGGTTATATTATACATATTTTAAAATTTTATATTTATAAATAACAAAGTTTATCAAAAAAATGCATTACAAAATTATTACTAATTTATTTAACATTTTATTGCAAATAGAATAGTGCGAGATTATTATGAAAAATAAAAATTCAGGATATGATTTAGTTATTTTTGGAGCAAAAGGAGATCTATCTTGTAGAAAACTACTACCTTCATTATATCAATTAGAAAAAAAAAATAAATTATGTACTCACACTAGAATAATAGGCGTAGGTCGCGCTAATTGGGATAAAATTATTTATACTAATGTAGTATATAAATCATTAATTAAATTTTTAAATGAAACAATAATCGAATCTATTTGGAAAAAATTTTCGTCTCGGTTAGAATTTTGTAATTTAGATATTAATTGCTTGCACAATTTTAAAAAATTAAAACAAATAATTCAACAAAATAATAACATTATAATTAATTATCTAGCTATGCCACCTCACACATTTGGAAATATTTGTTTAGGATTAGAATCAATAAATTTAAATTTAGAACCTACGCGTATTATAATTGAAAAACCATTAGGTTCTTCTTTAAAAACATCTATAAATATTAATAACAAAATTGGAAAATTTTTTAAAGAAAAACAAATTTTTCGAATAGATCATTATCTTGGAAAAGAAACTATACAAAATTTGTTAGCATTCAGATTTTCAAATTCACTTTTTTACTATAATTGGAATAATAAATTTATTGATCATGTTCAAATTACTGTATCAGAAACAATTGGAGTTGAAGGAAGATTTAATTATTTCGATACAGTTGGACAAATTAAAGATATGGTTCAAAACCATTTATTACAAATATTGACGATTACTACTATGTCGACACCAATTGATTGCCATGAAAATAGCATAAGGGATGAAAAAGTAAAAATTTTAAAATCATTACGACCATTTAACATTAATAATATTCATAAAAATGTAATATTAGGTCAATATACTTCAGGAATAATAAATCAAAAAAAAGTTAAATCTTATTTAGATGAAACTAATAATCAAGAATATCAAATGAATAAATATACCGAAACATTTGTATCTATGAAAATATATATCGATAATGATCAATGGTCTGGAGTCCCATTTTATTTGCGTACTGGAAAACGACTTCCAAAAAAATGTTCAGAAATCGTTATTTTTTTTAAAACACCTCCTTTAAATATTTTTAGTAAAAATTACAATACGTTATCTAAAAATAAGTTAATATTATCGTTACAGCCTAACGAAGCGATTAAGATATATATTTTAAATAAAAAACCAAAACTAACTTCTCAATACAAATTAGATTTAATTACTTTAGATTTTAATTATTCAAAATTTTATAAAAAAATACAGTTATCTGATGCATATGAAAAATTGTTATTAGAAAGCATGAAAGGAATTCAGTCTCTATTTGTTAGACGAGATGAAGTTGAATTAGCATGGAAATGGATTGACTCTACTTTGCAATGTTTACATCTAAAACCTAGATTACCAGATCTATATCCAGCTGGAACTTGGGGACCTGCACGTTCGAAAACTATGATAAATAATGATGGTTACGAATGGAATGAATAAAAAAATAATTTTTCATATAAATATATTAGGTACTTGATATATAAGAATTAGTAACTATCATAGTTGATATAATTAAATTTAAGAATAAACGTATAGTGTTTAAAGTAATTATTTTAAACAAATGTATTGACTACATACATTTTCTTGTTTGTAATGAAAAATAAAAATTAATCATTAAAAAAAAATTATAAAAATTTTATTAAACATATTTATTTAAAAAACATTATTTCAATAAAAAAGTTTTTTATACTAAATTAAATGTAAAAATTTTATTTTTTTAAAATATTTTAACCAGTTGTGTTTTTATTTTATACTTAGGAAAATAATATTATATGATGCGTATAATTCTTTTTTTATTAACTAATTTGGCCGTTGTATGCGTTTTTGGATTTATTTTAAGTTTTACAAAAATACCACCTGAAAGTATTAGTGGATTACTCATTTTCTCTAGCATATTCGGATTTAGTGGGTCAATAATATCATTATTAATGTCAAAATGGATTGCTTTAAAGTCTGTTAATGGACAAGTTATTTATCAACCATCAAATAATACCGAACAATGGTTAATAGATACTATTAATTCTCAATCTAAAAAAATGGGCATAAAAACTCCAACTATAGCAATATATCATGCATTTGACATGAATGCTTTTGCAACAGGTGCATATAAAAATTCAGCATTAATTGCTGTTTCTACTGGATTACTGGAAAACATGAGTTATGATGAAGCAGAAGCAGTTTTAGCCCATGAAATAAATCATATTTCAAACGGTGACATGGTAACTATGACGTTAGTTCAAGGTATAGTTAATACTTTCGTTATATTTATCTCTCGAATTATTGCTCAATTTGCATCGTCTATTTTATCTGAAAATAGAGAAGATAATAATTCTAACAGGAATACATGGGTTTATATAATTTGTTCAACAATTTTAGAGCTCATTTTTGGAATTTTTGCTAGCATAATTACAATGTGGTTCTCACGGCATCGTGAATTTTATGCTGATGCAGGATCGGCAAAATTAGTAGGTCGCAAAAAAATGATTTCTGCATTACAAAAATTAAAATTAAGTTATGAACCTCAAGAAAAAAGCAACATAATTGCATTTTGTATAAATGGAAAACACAGTTCTTTTTTAAATTTATTTATGTCACATCCATCACTAGACAAAAGAATTCAAGCTTTATACAATAGAGACTACATGTAAAAATAACATAGATAGAAAACTTTTGATATATATCATTAAATATAATAACATTAATCAGATTTTCAACAACATTATTACCAAAAAGATGTTATTAAAAATGTTTATAATATTATTTATATGAACTATAAATTAATAAATGTTAATAAAAATATTAAATAAACGTTTTTAAAAAAACGAGTGAAATTAAATTTTGTGTGTTTAAAAATATTCAATTTTTATACCAATGTCTTATTTTAGGATCACTTAAACAAAAACATTAATTTCAAAACTAAAAAAATTTAGTTTAAAACTACCTTATTTTTTTAATATACAAATAATATTTTAATTAAAAGTTTTTAAATTTACATTTAATTAAACAATTTTACTATACTTTAAATTTAAATATTTAATTTAAAGAAAATTTTATTTAGACAATTAATATTTGTACATGTTTTAAAAACATAACGTTTTTAAAAAAGGCCTTTGTATGTTTTTACAAAAGGCCTTTATTATTAAAAAATCAATAATTTTGTTATCAAAGTATGATACTTAAGATATTAGATATTAAAATTTATCTTTAGAAAAAATTATTTATCATAACTATATTATCAATAACGTTATTACAATTCATTCTGTCCTTTTACTTTTTCGGAGTTTTTTAATGGAACTGTTTTTAGATCCATCGACTTGGGCAGGCCTGTTAACACTTATTATACTAGAAATAGTTTTAGGTATTGACAATTTAGTTTTTGTAGCAATATTGTCAGAAAAGTTGCCTCCATGTAAGCAAGATAAAGCACGCTTAATTGGTTTAAGTTTTGCATTATTCATGCGATTAGGATTACTTGCATTAATGTCTTGGATGGTCACTTTAACATCAGAAATAATTAGCAATAAATATTTTTCTTTTTCAGGACGGGATTTAATACTATTATTTGGAGGTTTATTTTTATTATTTAAAGCAACAATTGAACTACATGAAAGATTAGATAACGATATTCAGAAAAATGAAAATAATAAACATTATGCAGGATTTTGGACAATAGTAATTCAAATTGTGATTTTAGATTCTATTTTTTCATTAGACGCTATTATTACTGCTGTAGGCACAATTAATAATTTACCTATTATGATGATTGCAGTAGTCATAGCTATGGTATTAATGTTAATTGCTTCTAAACCATTAACAAAATTTATTAATCTTCATCAAACAGTTGTAGTACTATGTTTAAGTTTCTTATTAATGATTGGATGTAATTTAGTTTCAGAAGCATTAGGATTTTATGTACCAAAAGGTTATTTATATGCCGCTATAGGATTTTCTATAATTATAGAAATTTTCAATCAAATAGCTCGTAGGAATTTTATGTTACATCAATCTCGTAGACCTATGAGACAACGTGCTGCAGAAGCAATATTAAGATTAATGATTGGAGATCAATTTAGAAATACAACAACGAATATCTCAACAAAAAATAAAGATAAAGAAAAAATACGAAATCGTACTACAGACACAGAATCATTTAAAGAAGAAGAACGATATATGATAAACGGTGTTTTAACATTAGCTGCTAGATCTATTCGTAGTATTATGACACCTAGAAATGAAATTTCTTGGGTAAATATCTATCAACCAAAAAATAAAATCAGGTCTCAACTTTTAGATACACCTCACAGCTTATTTCCAGTGTGTAAGGGGCAATTAGATGAAGTTATAGGAATTGTTCGCGCTAAAGAATTATTAGTAGCTTTAGAACGTACAATTAATATAATTGATTTTTCATCTACAACACTACCAATTATCATACCGGATACACTTGATCCTATAAATTTATTAGGAGTTTTAAGACGAGCTAAAGGGAGTTTAGTGATTGTAACCAATGAGTTTGGCGCAGTTCAAGGTCTCATTACTCCATTGGATGTTTTAGAAGCTATTGCTGGAGAGTTTCCTGACGCAGATGAAACACCAGACATTATTTTTGAAAAAGATAGTTGGTTGGTAAAGGGAGGTACAGATTTGCACTCTTTACAACAATGTCTTAATATAACTAACTTAATAAAACAAGAAAATAGTTATGCTTCGTTGGCTGGATTATTAATTGCTCAAAAAGGTCAATTACCTCTTCCAGGAGAAACAATTGTAATTCCTCCCTTACGCTTTTATATTTTAGAAGCTACACAATATCGTATTAATTTAGTGCGTATTACTAAACAACATTAACTATATAACTAAACACAATTGATAACAGTTTATATTTTTTTTGACTGTTTTAAAAACTTGAATTATTATTTAATAAATATTCAATTATAATGAAATCTAACAATGATACTAAAGTTAGTGTAAATAATATTTAATTAAAAAAGGTTTAATATGTTAAAAACAATATTAGCATTTGACACTTCCATGTCAGTATGTTCAATTTCACTACTTCATAAGAACCGAAAATATAATATTCAAAAAGAATGCCGTAACAACCATACCTTATATCTTTTACCAATGATACACGAGATATTAAAAAAAAATCATGTCTCTTTAAACGAAATAAATATTATTGCTACTTCAAAGGGCCCAGGAAGTTTTTCAGGTGTAAGAATAGCTCTTGCTGTTGCTCAAGGTATATCCCTTGGTTTAAATTTACCACATGTAATTTCATTATCTACTATATTAATTATGGCTGAACAAGTTTGGAACAATCATAAAATTTCGAAAGTTTTAGCAATAATCACTGTTAATAAAACAAGTGTATATTGGATTCAATATTCTAGAAATTTTCATGGTTTATGGATAAAAAAATCAAAAGCAATAATATTGAATCTTTCTAAAGCTTTAGAAAAAATATTATCTTTAAAAAAACAATGGGCATTAGTAGGAAATGGATGGGATAAATTTCCAAAGAATATTTTAAAAAAAATTTTTATTACAAATATCACATTTCCAAATTCTAAATATATTATTTCTTTAATATCAGCCAACTCAATATATCAAAAAAAAGAAGTATTACATAAAATTATTCCAATATATTTAAATGAACGTTAATAAATGTAAACATATCGCTGTTATTCTGAAAGAGTCACATTCAATTCTAATATAGAAATGTTTTTATTTGTTTGATCTAATTGAATTTTAATTTTTTCAGGATTAATTTTAATATATTTACAAATAACTTGAAAAATTTCTTTTTTAAGTTTTGGTAAATACTGTGGTTCAGTATCCATTCTTCTACGCTCAGCTACAATAATTTGAAGCCGTTCTTTTGCTATATTAGCAGTATTTTTTTTACGGGACAAAAAAAAATCTAATAAAGCCATATTTTATCTCCTAAATAGTCGTCTTAAAAAACTTTTTTTTTCATCCTTAACAAAACGAAATGGACAGTTTATACCTAATAAACGATTAACAGTGTCATAATAGGCTTGCCCAGCGTTAGAATTATAATTTAAAATCACAGGTGTTCCCTGATTAGAAGCTTTTAATACTGAAGTATCTTCTGGAATAACACCAATTAATGGAATTCTAAGAATATCTAACACATCTTCCGTACTAAGCATATCGCCGTTTGAAACCCTCTTTGGATTATAACGCGTTAATAATAAATGTTCTTTGATAGGTTTGAAATTTTGAGACGAACGTTGAGAAGTAGATGCAATAATACCTAAAATTCTATCTGAGTCTCGTACAGAAGAAACTTCAGGATTAGTAATAACAATTGCTTCATCTGAAAAGTATATTGCTAAAACAGCCCCAGATTCTATTCCTGCAGGAGAATCACAAATAATTATGTCAAAGTTCATATTTACAAGCTGAGTAAATACTCTATCAATTCCAGATTTAGTTAATGCATTTTTATTTCTTGTTTGAGAAGCTGGAAGAATAAACAAACCTTCAGTTCGTTTGTCTTTAATTAGTGCTTGATTAAGTATAGCTTCACCATTGATAACATTAATAAAATCATAAACAACTCGACGTTCACAACCCATAATTAAATCTAAATTACGCAAACCTATATCAAAATCAATCACTACTGTTTTTTTTCCTTTTTTTGCAAAACCTGTTGCAAGTGCTGCACTAGAAGTAGTTTTACCTACACCTCCTTTACCTGACGTAACTACAATAATGCGCGTCATATATTTTTCCTTAATAAAATACTATTAATTCAATTTTACAATATGCAATTTTTTGTTTTTCATATATATTTTTACACTATTTCCTATAGTATCTTCAGAAAAGTCTCCACTTAACAAATATTCTCCTGAAATTGCTACTAGTTCAGAAAAGAGTTTTGTACAAAATATTTGACATGTGTTATCTCCTTTAGCACCAGCTAAAACACGACCTCTAACTTCACCATATATATGAATATTTCCATCTGCAATAACCTCTGCACCAGAATTTACATTATTTGTAATAATTAAATCAGAGTTATTAGCATAAATTTTTTGTCCAGAACGAATAGGAGAATTAAAAATTGGCGTTTTATTGTAATTTTTCTTTTCAAAAGATAAAATCTTATCATCAAGATTAATATTATTGAAAAAATTAAACACTTCTTTACCTTCTGATAAAATTGGCAGTCCTGATTTTATAATATTATTTTTCAATTTACCATTTTTACAACCACTCACACCTATAATATTGAAGCCACATGAAATAATTGCATTTTTTATGTTATTCCAATTTATTTCATTGGAACATTTTTCCACATTAATTGCTATTGGAGCATTTTTAAACAATGTTGGAAAATTCTTAATTTTATCACGTAAATTATTTTTAAATAATTCTACTGGATGATTTTGTAAATACAAAACTAATAGTGTAAAAATACTTCCTTTTATTTTAATTGGTAATATTTTCATATTTTGTTTAATACATATAAATATATGAATAATGTCACACTGTTATAACATTTGGAATAAACAAATTAAAAATAATTATATGTGTGATTTGTTTATTATAAAAAATAATAATAATACTAAAAAAATTATAAAACGTTAACGTTATATATAGTCTAAATTTATTAATCTAACATAAACATTATCTATAAATTTTTTACAAAATTTTATGTTTTGTTATTTTAAATATATAATTATGAAAAAAATTATTTATATAAATAAATTATAATTTATTTGTATTTTTAATTTATAATAGATATAAGTGTAAATATTTTTAAAACTAATATCTTGAAAATAAATAGAATAAATAAAATTTTTTTAAAAAACATTGATAACGTAATCATGTCATCTACTAAAAATGTTCTTATAACAGGTAATACAATTAATTTTTATATGCCGAACAGACCTAAATTAAAAGTAAAAATGCATACTCAATGTTTTAATAATTTCAAAAACAACCAAAAAAATAGTATGTTTGCAATAATATTTGATGTATTAGTAAATAAAAAAATAATACAAAATTCTGATGTAATAATATATATCTGGCCAAATAGTAAACTAGAAGCATTATTCCAAATTAATTATATCATATCATTATTAAGTAAAACTCAAAAAATATTTTTTTTAGGGAGTAACCGCAGTGGTATAAAATGCATACAAAATTTATTAAAAAAATGGATCATTATTACTAAAATCGATTCATCTAACCATTGCATATTATATTCTGGAATTATTGTTTTAAAACCTATATTCTTATACGAAAATTTTATAAAATTTAACAAATGGAATAATATTGTTGTAAAAACTATTCCTGGAGTTTTTAGCTATAATAATATTGACCATGGAACAAAATTGTTGATGTCTACATGCACTAAAAATTTGAGATGGAAAACAGTATTAGATATAGGATGTGGTTCAGGAGTACTATCTACATACTTAGCAACAATATTTCCTGAAATAAAACTGACATTAATTGATTCTAATATAGCTGCCTTAGAATCAAGTAAATTAACATTAACATCAAATAATGTTTGTGGGGAAATATTTCCCAGTAACATTTATTCAAATGTACATTATCAAAATTTTGATCTAATTATATCTAATCCTCCTCTACATGTAGAAAATAAATTAAATTTTAGTATCATAGACAACATAATAAAAAATTCAGTTAAATATTTATCAAATAAGGGAGAAATTAGAATTGTTACTTTGAAAAATGTTCCTTGCCATAAAAGTTTTACATTATATTTTAAAAAATACACTATTCTAAAAACCAGTTCTCATTATAAGGTTTATCAAGCTAATTATAAAGATCGAGTTTAAAGAAATTGACAAATAATTTAAAAATATCATGACATAACTACACAAGTCGTGTTGTTGTATAAAAATATAGAAAACTAAATAAAAATTTAAATATATTTTTTCTGATTTTTTTTAGAAACATATTTACCCGGAGCGGGACTTGAACCCGCAAAGCCATAAGGCCGAGGGATTTTAAATCCCTTGTGTTTACCGATTTCACCATCCGGGCATATTAATTTTAATAGTTTATATTTTTAAAAAGGCGCATCCCGGAATTGAACCGGGCTAGGCGGATTTGCAATCCGCTACATAACCAATCTGTCAACGCGCCATAAAAACTAAATGATATCAATGTTAGTACATAATTACAAGTATTAAAATTTAATTGTAATAAATTATTTTTAATGAAAAATTTTATTATAATAAATAAAAATTTAAAATAAAAAAAAAATAATTTCTTTTAAATTTTTTGAGATAGTTATATAATAATATTTTTCATGCTTCTATTTTTATAAAATTAAAATATATAGAAATACATTCGGAGGAATGGCTGAGTGGTTTAAAGCAGCGGTCTTGAAAACCGCCGATGAGAAATCATCCGAGAGTTCGAATCCCTCTTCCTCCAAAAATATTACTTGAAATAATAATTACATTATAAAAACAAATATTTTTGTAATACTTTGTTAATATTTATAAGATTTTAAATAAAAATGATTAAAACGCAGTCCTAAACAAAACAAAGTAAATAAATATCCACCTCCAGAACTTGCGCAAATATAAAATAGACGCAAAATTTTAAAAAAAATGGAATGTGTATTAGCACTAAGTATTAAGTTTTTGTTTATAAATAATAGAATTAACATAACCATTGCTGCAGCAAAAATCTTTAATAAAAATCTTAACCAATTTGTAGAGGGAATAAAAAACTCGCTTTGACATAATTTTCGATAAAGCAAAAAAAAATTTATCCAAGATGCTAAACTAATAGCTAAAGCAAAACTAGTATATTGAAAATATTTTATAAAAAATATATTCATCAGCTGTGTTAAAACTAAAATAAAAATAGAAATCTTCATTGGAGTCTTAACATTTCTAATTGAATAAAATCCAGCTAGTAAAATTTTTATTAAAACAAACGGGAGTAAACCAATTGAATAAAATTCAATAACATTTTTAGTCATGATTACATCATTGTAAGTAAACGCTCCATATTTAAACAATAAAGTAATTAGAGATTCAGATAATGTAAACAAAATTATAATACTAGGAATAACTAATATACATACTAATCTAAGTGCCCAATTTAACAATCTAGAATATTCTTTAATATTAATATTGTTTACACTTTTAGATAATAGAGGTAAAAGAATTGTACTCAATGATACACCAAAAATTCCAGAAATAAATTCTACTAATCTATCTGAATAATAAATCCAAGATATAGATCCAGATATCAAAAAAGATGAACTAATTGTTGCAATTATTATTGAAACTTGGTTTACAGACATTCCTAATGCTACTATTCCTATTTGTTTTAAAAATTTCAATACACCTAAATTTAAAATATTAAATTTAGGAAATATTAACATGTTAATGTTCTTGAGATAAGGAAATTGATACAATATTTGAAAAACACCACCTACAATGACAGCCCAAGCTAGAGATAAAATTTTAGGATTGAAGTATGCAGTTACAAATGATATAAACATAATCATACTTAAATTTAAAAAAATAGAAGAATATGCTGGCACAGAAAAATAATTCCAAGCATTTAAAATAGATCCAGTCAATGAACCTAAAGATACAAAAAAAATATATGGAAACATAATTTTTAACATTTTTGTAGCTAAATACAATTTTTCATGAGAATTTATAAATCCTGGAGCACATATTTTTACTATATCATTTGCAAAATATATTCCAAACGCTGTAAACAAACTGAGAATTATTATCATCAAACCTAAAATATTTGATATAAAATTTCTTGTAAGTTCAATGTTTTTATTATTTTTGTATTCTGATAAAATTGGAATAAAAACCTGGGAAAATGCGCCTTCGGCGAAAATACGACGAAATAAATTAGGTATTTTAAATGCTAAAAAAAAAGCATCTGTAATACCTGACGCTCCAAAACTGTAAGCAATCAATAAATCACGCATAAAACCTAATATTCTAGATATAAAAGTTATTAAACTTAAAGATATTAAAGATTTTAAAATATTCACAAAAACTACCTTTTTCATAATTTTTAAACTATATATTAAAAACTAATTTATTTAGCGACTTATTCAATACTACCTTATAATAAATTATGTTTGTTTTAAAACATTTAGATCATGTATATCCATACAATAAATAATCTGCAAAATTATTGTTTTAATATTTAAAATTAGTTAATTAAAATTTACAAAAAAGAGTATTGATTGTTAAGTTTAAAAAAATACTTTTTAAAAATGTTATGAAAAATATCTAATTATTAATACTCCTTCATTAATAAATATATAAACTAAAATGTCTTTTCAAATATTGTCGCTTTATTTAACCCAATTATAAATTATATCAAATGTTTTTAAATCTAAAATATGATTTATATTAGATTAGATTGTACAAGTTAAATTAACTAAAATACAATATTTCCAATATCACTTTTCTAAAAAACACAAAATTAATTTAATAATAGTTTAAGAACAATTTTTACTAAAAATTTTTGTTTGAAAACATAAATTTATCAGTAATATTCTAATTAACTCGCTATTTTAAAACAAAACAAAATTTTTAATAACAATTTTTAAGGTTATAATATTTAAAATAATGAAATCTTTAAACTTTAATATATAATTTCGTATTTTTTTATAAAAATTAATTAAATTCAATTTTATGAAATTGTTGTTAATTATTAAATAATAATTTTTAAAAAACAAATTCATAAATATTTTATCATAAAATAATTTAGTTAACTTTTAAAAACCATCTTTTTTATATTTCTATTATGGAGCTAAAATTTATTAACATCAAATACCTAATAATTAATCAAAAATAATAATAGTTTAAAATTTGATCTTTAAAAAATGAAAAACCTAATTTTATATTATTAAATATTTTAACGTTATTTTTAATATCTAATTCAATATTAATTTTTGAAATTTAAAAATAATACCGCTGTAAACATTTTTTATTCTTACTATTTAAAATTAATATTACTATCAAATGTTTTTATTAACAAAGTTAATAAATCAAAAATGATAATATATATTTATTATATAGTATAAACTTCATAAAAAGTATCTGAAAACTTATTCTTAAATATTTAATTTAAAAAGTTATTAGAATTTTTAGATATACTTAAAAATACAATCTATTCCTTAAAATTTATGTTATAAATTATAAACGTTAAAATTTATAAAAATTTCTTAAATTTTTGTTAATTAGTAATATTTAAATAAAATAACAAATATGCATAATTCAATAAACGAATTTTATATTATATAAACAAATATGACTATAGACCAATGTTTAAATGAACTTTAAACATTACATGTTATTTTCAAAAAAAAAAAAAAAAAAACAAATTTATTAATCTATAAACTTATTAATATTAATATTATTAATACAATTAAAATTAATACAGTAAAAATTTCAAAAAATTTATATATACATTGTTTGTACAATTAATTTTTACTGCTATAATAACTTGTTTTCGGAAATACTATCTTTAATAATACGGACTATAAAAATTTAAATAAACAAATCAAATAAAAATATATATCTTTTAAAATATGTTAAAAACGTTTTTTTATTTGATATTTAAATAGATTATTATATAATTAATGTACATGTATTATTAAAATTAATTTCCATTTAAAATTAAAATTTTAAAATATAAAAATTTGGAGTCAAAATATGTTAGATAAAATTAATAATGATTTTAATATCAATAAAATATTGTTAAATTTACATGCATATCGGCAAGAAATATTAGCATCTAATATTGCTAATGCAAACACCCCAGGACACAAATCATCTGATATAAATTTTTCAAAAACATTTGGTAAATTATTCAGTAATGCGCTTCAGGGAAAAAAGAACAATTTAACTACTACGTCTAACAAACATATATCTAATAATGATAATGTAGAATTATCTAATTATGATGAACAAACAGTTAAAAATAATAGCTATGTATCTAAAAACAATGCAATAAATATTGATGTTGACAGAATAAATTTTGTTCATAATGGGTTAAAATATAACGCTGACGTTGTATTTATTAATAATAAATTCAAAAATATTATGAATGTATTAAAAGGATAAAATATGTCTTTATTTAATATTTTTAACATTTCAGGATCAGCTTTAGAAACTCAATCTAAAAAAATGGATGTGCATGCAAAAAATTTAGCTAATTCAGATAGCTACATTTATAAAAATGGAACCCTTTATCCATATGTTGCAAGAATACCCATGTTACAATTTGATCCTATATCAGAAAATAATGTTGGAGGAGTAAAAATGCATACAGTTGCTGGTGATACTTCTTCATTAAAATCAATATATAATCCTAATAGTCCTATTGCGGATTCAAATGGATATTCAAAAGTATCAAACGTAGATATTATGTCTGAAACGATTAATGCTATTACAGCATCAAAAAATTATCAAACAAATTTGGAGATTTTAAATACAACTAAGAATATGATTATGAAAACACTAACCATAGGACAATAAAATAAAAGTTTTTTATAATTACAATTATTACTATTTTTAAAATAATGATCTATTTTTAAAATAATTAGATCACAACAATAAATATAGAATAATATATACATTAATTATACAAAACATTAAATAATAACAAATTATCATCAAAACATTAACTACACGTTGTTATTGATGATAATCAAATAATTTATAAAAACCTCACCATATAATAGATGTGATAATAACTTTAATGTATTAACTACAACACAAAAATGTTACAATATGCATTAATAATTAAAATCAAGCATATTTTTAAAATTACTAAAATAATTTATATAAAATAGAATATATCGTTTTATTTACATATTATTAAACATTTAATAATTAAATATTTTATCGTTAAATATTTAATTATTAAATTTAACTTATGGAATTAATTCTAATATGCTTACAAAAATAAAATCAACACAAAAAACTAGAATTGTATTCTAAATTTTAAGTATGCATTAAATTATATGTTTTTAAATGAAATTCTAAATATAGAGAAACATGTCAAAATTATTAGCAAGTAAAGTGTAATTTTAGAATTTTTATAACATAAACGTTATTAATCAAAACAATAGCTGTTTAAATATAAAAATTTTTAATATTGATTAATTATACATGTTTTGAAGTACAAATTAATCATATAATTTTGACACTAATAAATTAAAAATTTTTATGTTATTAAAAACTCAAAATAGTAGGAATAATATAATATTTATGGAATCAATAGTTAACGCAATTATAACATCAACTAATAAAATATTCGAAAATCAAGCAAGAATAGCAAACAATATAACTAATATTTCAACACCAGGTTTTAAATCAGAATTAGAATTAAAAATTTTACTACCTTCACAAAAAGACCAAAATTCTCAAGAAGATAATTTTTTATATAAACAGTACAAAAACAAAAATCAAGGTACATTAAGACGTACTAATCAACCCTTAGATTGTGCTATTATAGATAAAAATGATTGGTTTGTAATCAAGATAGATCCTAAAACAATTGCATACACTAAAAATGGCCATTTTAAAATTAATTCTAATAGACAACTAACTGTCCAAAATCATCCAGTTTTAGGAGAAGATGGAGAGATTTTCATACCAAAAAATGAAAATATTGTTATCTCTTCTGATGGATACATAAATATTATAAAAAATAATGTTCTACAACATAAAGTTGCACAATTTAAGTTAAAAAATTTTGATATTAATGACTTAACGTACAAAACGAACGGGTTATATTTATTAAACAAAAACAATAAACTCAACCATACTAATCATAAAAACGTTTCTAATATAAAATTAGTATCCGGAATACTAGAAGATAGCAATGTAAATTTAGAAGAAAATATGGTTGAAATGATTTCTAATGCAAGAAAATTCGATATGCAAATAAAAATTTTATCTATGTATAACGAAAACACACAAGCAGCAAGTAGATTTTTAAATCTAAACTATTAACTGCTATCTCTAAATACTAAGGAGAAAATATGATTCCTGCATTATGGATTGCAAAAACAGGATTAGACGCCCAACAAATAAATATGAACGTAATTGCTAATAATTTAGCTAATGTTAATACAAATGGATTTAAACGTTCCAAAGCAATATTTGAGGATTTAATTTATCACACTGTACAACAACCTGGTTCAAAATCTTCTGAAGAAACTATATCACCTTCAGGATTTCAATTAGGAACTGGAGTTAGACCAATAACTACAGAGAGAGAACATAGTCAAGGAAATTTATCAAAAACAAATTCATTAAAAGATGTAGCAATAAACGGAAATGGTTTTTTTCAAGTACAATTACCTGATGGTAATGCTGCATATACAAGAGATGGATCATTTCAAATTAATCCAAATGGGCAACTAGTAACTAATAATGGATTTCTTATTCAACCAGTTATTAATTTTCCTGCAAACGGAAATAATATGAGCGTAAGTCGAGATGGAATAATTACTGTTCGAATTCCAGAACAAACTCAACCTATTCGAGTCGGAAAATTATATTTAGCTAATTTTGTTAATGACTCAGGATTATCTAACATAGGAGAAAATTTATACCAAGAAACTGAAGCATCAGGAAATCCTTCTATTTCTTCGCCTGGTTCTCATGGTACAGGATTGTTATATCAAAGTTACGTAGAAACTTCTAATGTTAATATTGCTGAAGAATTAGTTAATATGATACAAGCACAACGTGCCTACGAAATAAATAGTAAAGTAATTACTACTGCAGATCAAATGCTTCAAAAATTATCATTGTTATAACTACCAATAAAAACATTGTATTCAAAAAAGTTATTAACATATAATTTTAATTACTTAAGTTTTCATTTTATGGTGATTACGTTGCTTAATTTAAATAAAAAACATTACTTATTAATTTTATTTTTTATATTATTAAATGGTTGCTCAATTGATAAGAATATCATTCTAAATAAAAAACAGAAACAACACAAAATTTTTAATTTACCTATAACACATACTTCTAAAGAAACTCATAATTTTAATTATCAAGATAACAAACAGTCCAATAATAATTACCTTGAACCATTATTTGAAGATTACAAACCAAGAAATGTTGGAGATATACTTACCATTATACTACAAGAAAATACAAGCGCTAGCAACAGTGTCTCTAATAATTCTATACATAATGGAAATTCAAATTTTGATATAGATATAGGTAATGCAAGAGCATTTGATGACCCAAATGGTATTCTCAATAAAATAGAACTAAACTCGTCTATTAAAAATAATTTCTTAGGTAAAGGTAGTTCTTCTGCAAACAACACATTTGTTGGATTAATTACAGTTATAGTAGATAGAATATTACCTAATGGAAATTTAGAAGTATCAGGAAGTAAAAATATTACAATTAATGATGGTATAGAAAAAATTTGTTTTTATGGTATAGTAAATCCTCATACTATTTCTAAAAATAATTCTGTATTATCAACAAAAGTTGCTAACACAAATATTACATATATTAGTAGTGGGCCTATTAATATTGGTAGTAAAATAAATTGGTTACAGCGTTTATTTGTAAGTTTATTTACTTTATCTAAATAATTCAAAAAAAGAACAATATAAATATATTAATCAAGTTTTTATAAAACAGTTTATACAATTTCATTAAAAACTTAGTCATAAAAATTCAATTAATAGGAAATTTTATGTTTAATCAGTCATTCTTAAAGTATATGCTGTTTGGTTTTTTTTTATTTAGTTTTCATGCACATGCTGATAGAATTCGAGATTTAATAACTATCCAAGGTATTCGATATAATCAACTAATAGGGTATGGATTAGTTGTTGGACTTGATGGAACAGGAGATCGTACAAATCAAATATCTTACACAACTCACGCATTAAAAAATATGCTATTTCAGTTAGGGATTACATTTCCTAACGAGCAAAACGCAAAATTTAAAAATATTGCTGCTGTTATGGTAACTACGAAATTCCCAAATTTTACTCATATTGGACAACAAGTAGATGTTATAGTGTCTTCTGTAGGTGATGCCACAAGTTTACAGGGAGGGACCTTACTTATGACTCCACTCAGGGGAACTGATAATAAAATATATGCTGTAGCACAAGGTAATATCATAATTAATGACAAAAACTCTGTTGAACGATTCAAAAATATTTTAGTTAATAATCATTTAAACAATGGAATGATTATCAACGGAGCAACAATAGAAAGAGAAATGCATACTGATTTTGGAAAAAATGAAACTTTAAATTTACAATTAAACAATGAAGATTTTACTGTAGCACAGGAAATTAGTAAAAAAATTAATATGCAGTATCCTAAATCAGCTGTTGCTTTAAATTCTAAAATAATTCAAGTTTGCATACCTAACAATAATATTGAACAAGTAGAAATGTTAGCAACTATTCAAAATATAAACATACCAATTCCTATTCAAGATGCAAAAATATTAATTAATGCTAAAACAGGAAATATTATTACCAATCAAACAATAAATATTAACACATGTGCTATTACTCATAAAAATATTTCAATGACTATTGCGTTTAATAAACTAAAAATAAATCGACTTGTACCAAATCCTATAATAAAAAGCGATAAAAATAATAATAAAACTCTAAATGACGAACAAATCTATAAAAATAATTATAATACAAATAACTTTCAATATTTAGAAAAAACTTCTAATCTTAACACTATTATTTGTGCATTAAATCTTTTTGATATTACAACAACAGAATTAATATCAATATTGCAATCTATGCATGATGCTGGTTGTTTTCATGCTAAATTAGAGATTACATAAATCATGAGCACTAACTTTTTTACATATCTCCTTAATAATACAAAAATAAACAGTGAAAAAAAATATAATCGGTTAATTCAAAACAAGAATAACCAAAAACATAGCATACATAAAAGCTCGAATATTTCACAACAAGTAGAAAGTTTATTTCTTTACATCATGTTTACAAACATGAAAAAAAGTAGTTATAAAAATGAATTTTGGACAACTAGCAATTCAGAATCTATATATCAAAATATGTATGATCAATTTATCACTCAGACATACGATAAAAAGGGTATAGGACTAGCTAAAATTATTGATAATCAAATACAGAAATATAAGAATCAAAAACATTTAACAAACTTAGAAATATTTGATAAATTTTCAAATAAATTAATCTCTTTTAAAACAAATAATACTACTGATGATATTGATACTATTATCAAAACATCAAAACTATTTCGCTATCTGTGATAAATGTTAACAAAAAATATTCTATTACCAATGTATACAATTTTAAACTATTATTTTATAAATATTTAATAATCTTATAAATTATAATATTAATTAACTTATAATTATTTATAAAAATATTAATCATTATATTGTTAATTTTCAAAAAGGTGAACGTTATTTTTAAAAAAGCCAACACATAATTTCCCATAGCTAAATAAAAATTTCGTTATGGGAAATTTAGTTTAATATTAATTAAATAATTATATATATTAATAACATATAAAAATTTAACTTATAACAACAAGTGTAACTTTAAAAAATACTAACAGACATTAATAATAAGTTTTTAACTAAAACAGCTTAAATTATTAATTGTTCATATTACTTACTAAAGAATTAATGGTTTTCGTTTACAACAATAAATTAATATTTTTAAAAATTAGTTATGAATACAAATTATTAATTTTTTTTAACTTAAATTTTAAAAATATAAAATCACTTCTTAAATATCAAAAAATTATAAAAATATAATTATTTTTTATAATTTGTAAATTTTAATATAAAAATTCTTATAAATAAATGATCTAAATTAAAATATTATTATATATATAAATATTTAATCTATGCATTAAAGTATAATATAAAAAACAAATAATTTTAACATTAAATATAAATTATATATCTAAAATATATTTACTTTTAACAACATATAATAAAATTTGTTTAAATTATTACCAAAATATAACATTTACACACATAATTATTTTGTTTTTTTTTTAAATATCACTTTTGCATATATTCAAAAATAATATAACTAGAAATTTTTATAATGTTATTTTAATGATATTAATAGTTTTTAAAACATTTTGGAATTTATTAATAAAACTCTCATATTTGCTATTTATTTATATATTAAACACCAAATAATTTCTAAAAATTTAATATTATAAAATTACGTGTAATACCGCATGTTTTATATGTAGTGAATTTTAAGATAGATAAAATAATGCATTTTTTCTAGTAGTTCTAACACTTTTGCATTTCAAATAAATAATTATGATTTATTTTTTTTAGCGGCGAACCTAAACATTGTCTAGACATTTCTAATAAACCAAATTGTGATATAGATCCTACTTGAACTCGTGCACGATCTTTTTGGAGAACTTGATGCAAATGTAATTCAATCATCTTCTGATGTTTTAATACACTCATATCTATAAAATCTATAACAATTAAACCTCCTAAGTCACGTAATCTAAGTTGACGAGCAATTTCTCTAACAGCTTCATAATTAGTATTAAAAGCTGTTTCTTCTATATTTACACCTTTAGTCGATTGAGAAGAGTTAATATCAATAGCTGTTAATGCCTCTGTGTAATCAATTATAATAGAACCTCCGGATGGTAATTTTACAATCCTACGTAACAAAGCATTAATTTGAGATTCTATTTTGTAATAACTAAACAAAGGATCACTACCAGTATACAATTTTATTTTTTTTTCAAAATACGAGCAATTCATATTAAACATATAGTCTCGTGCTAGTTCTAATATTTCAGGATTATCAACAATAATTTCTTGAATATCTTTTTTTAAATAATCCCTTAATGTACGAATAACAATGTTACTTTCTTTATGAATTAAACAAGGAGCTGTATTAATTTCAGCAGATTTTTTAATTGTGTACCAATTTTTCACGCGAAAATTTAAATCTAATTGTAAAGTTTCAATTGATCTTCCCACACCAGAAGTACGAATAATTATTCCCATGTTTTCAGGGACCATTAACATAGATATTATTTTTTTTAAATGAAATCTATCGATACCTTCTATTTTTCTTGAAATTCCTTCAAGATGGGGACAATTAGGCATCAAAACTAAATAGTTACCAGCCAAACTAATGAATGTTGTTAATAAAGCACCTTTTGTACCCCGTTCCTCTTTGTCTATCTGAACAATACATTCTTGACCTTCTTTTAAAATATTTTTAATATGAAGATGTCTATAATTTGAACAATTATTTGGAAAATAATTTCTAGAAATTTCTTTTAATGGCAAGAATCCATTCTTTTTTTCACCGTAATCAACAAACGCAGCTTCTAAACTTGGTTCTATCCTTACAATTTTTCCTTTGTAAATGTTTGATTTCCTTTGTTTTTTATCTATATTTTCTACGTTTAAATCATATAGTTGCTGCCCATCAATAAGAGCAATGCGGAGTTTTTTTATTTCTATTGCATTAATTAACATTCTTCTCATTATAAAATTTTCTCGCTAAAAATAATATTTCTAAATTGTTATCAATAAAAAATACATACTTATAATATTTTATAAATTAAAATTATTACTTTTATAATAAACTTGACAGAATAATATAAATATTATTTTTATTTAACGAAAATATGAAATAATTATTTCAAAAATGTACACAAATTTTTCAAAAATAAGAACAAAATATATTTAAAAACTAATATTTAAATAATATTTTATAAATTTGTGATAATTGTTTATATTAATCAATATATACACTAATTATAATATATTTACATAACAACATTAAATAATAATATTGTTAAATGCTATTCACAGTCTAAAATTACATATAAATTAAAAATATTTCTTAAAAAATTTTTAAAGGTGTTACAGGATTTCTAAATGACAAATCAATTCTCGTCTACACATTTTTTAAACATTACTGAAAATTCTGAAAAACAAAGGATAGATAACTTTTTACGAAAAACCTTTAAAAGGTTACCATTCAATTTAATTTGCAAAATTATACGAACAGGGCAAATTAGAATAAATAAAAAAAGAATAAACCAAAATTACAAATTAAAATTAGGTGATTCTGTTAGAATTCCACCTATTACAATACAATCAGACAGTAATAAAAAAATTAAACTTAATACAAGATTGTCTATTATATTCAATAATATGATTTTATATGAAGATAATTATTTTTTAATACTAAATAAACCTTCAGGTATGTCTGTTCACAGCGGTAGTGGTATTAATTACGGAATGATAGAAAATCTTAGAATATTACGTCCATATAACCGTTACCTTGATTTAGTTCATCGTTTAGATCGTGATACTTCAGGCGTATTAATAATAGCCAAAAAACGTTCAATTTTAAGAAATTTACATGAACAATTAAGAGAAAAAAAAATTAAAAAGAAGTACGTTGCATTAGTACATGGTGTATGGCCAGATATATTGAAATCAATTTCAAAACCATTACTTAAAACTTCTTCAAGAAAAAATAAAAATATAGTAAAAATTGATCCAAAAGGCAAAGAATCTATCACGCATTTTAATATCAAAAAAAAATATACTAAAAATACTTTAATATCTATTACTCCAATTACTGGCCGTACTCATCAAATTAGAGTCCATTTGTTACATTTAAATTATCCAATTGTTCTAGATGCTAAATATGGAATAAAAAAATTAGATTATTTTATTAAAAATAAGTTTAATATTAACCGATTACTTTTGCACGCTGAAAGTATTAATTTTTTCCATCCAAAACGTAAAAAAAATATATTAATAACAGCTCCTTTAGATTACGTATTTAAAACAGTATTAAAAAATCTTATATAAGTAATATACTAAATTTAATTTGAACATTATTACATAAATAATACGACTTAAAAAAAAATAGAAATTGCTTTTATAATATTTTGCGATTATTATCATTTTAAATTGCTCCTTAAAATAACTAGTTAGTTAAACATTGTTAACTAACATTAATAAATCATATTATCCATAATAATTTTTAATTAATATCTATTCATAATAATGCAACAAACATTTTAAATAAGGATTACATAACTAATGGCAGTACAAAAAAATAAACCAACTCGCTCCAAAAGAGGAATGAGACGTTCACACGATTATTTAAAAATCCCTCTACTTTCCAAAGATAAGTTATCAGGAGAAATTCATATTCGTCATCATATTACCAAAAACGGATATTACAAGGGTAAAAAAGTAATTTAAATAAAAAATTATATTTGAAAACATAAATTGCACTTAATAAACAGCGTGTTAATTATTAATACTCTGTTTATGCATGCAAATAAAATACTAAAAATTTTTATATACTTTTGTTAAATACTTTTAGAATACCTGTTATTTAAAAATAATATATTAAATATCATTCTAAACTTTAAAACATAAATATCATGGCAAAACATATAAAAAAATCATTTTAAAAACTTTTATTTAAAAGTAAACAACAATAATTGAAACAATTCTAATAATTTGGAACCTTGAATTATAATGTTTAAATATACGTTATTATTTCCTGGACAAAATGATATCAACAGGAAAAAAATTCTTTCTCCTTTTTTTTCAAAAAATAAAATAGTTCAAAGCATATTTAGAGAATCTTCTGAATATATTGGATATGATATTTGGAAATTAATTCAAGATGATCCAAAAAAAAAATTAAAAAACAACAAGTATTCACAACTTGTTACTCTTGTATCATCTATTGCTATATATGAACTATGGAAAAATAAACAATGTACACATCCAAATTTAGTCATAGGACATAGTCTTGGAGAATATACTGCACTAGTATGCTCACAATCTCTAAAATTATCTGATGCAATACAATTGATTATTACACGTTATAAATTTATGATGGAAGCAATGTCTAAAAAAATAGGATTAATGACAGCTATTATAGGATTAAACGAGCGCACTATACGAAAATTGCTAAAAAAATATGATTATTCCCACGAAGTTTCAATTGCTTGTATTAATACTGATAACCAAATAGTTTTGTCAGGAGAACGAAATTCTGTTAAACATATTAACTTGCATTGCAAAAAGGCAGGGGCTAAAAACATTATTAATCTTTATATACATCCTCCTTCGCATTGTACACTTATGAAAAAAGCTTCAAAAAAACTATTGTATGTACTAAAACACACAACATTTAAAATTCCAATATATCCAGTAATTAGTAGCACGAGTTTAAAATTTCAAAATTCTGAACAAGCTATTCGAATATCACTAGCCAAACAAATATATAGTACTGTAAGATGGAATTCAATAATTAAATATATAAAAAAAGACATTTTTATTTTTTTAGAAGTTAGTACCAAAAGCATATTAACTAATTTAAACAAAAATATTATCAAAAAATCATTATCAATATCATTAAATTGTCAAGCTAACTTTCTAAAAGCATTAAAAATTATCTTATAAAAACTTATTATGAAAACAACCAAAAAAATAGCTGTAATAACAGGAGCTAATCGTGGGTTAGGAAAAGGTATTGCAGAAGAACTTTCAAACACAAATAATATAACAGTAATTGGAACATCTACCTCTCAAAAAGGTTGCAAAATTATTAATAAGTATTTAAAAAATAATGGAATCGGCATAAAGTTAGATATCACTAATCCTAATGAAATTACTAAAACGATGGATTTTGTTTACAAAAATTTCGGACGCGTTGATATTTTAATCAATAATGCAGGTATTATACGAGATAAATTATTAATAAATATGAAAACACAAGATTGGAATTCTGTATTAAATGTTAATTTAAATTCTATATTCTATATGTCTAAATCTGTTATAAGAAATATGATTAAAAACAAACAAGGAAAAATTATAACAATAGGATCTGTAATCGCGCATATTGGAAATTGTGGACAAACTAATTATTCCGCAGCAAAATTAGGATTAGTAGGATTCCACAAATCATTAGCATTAGAATTAGCACCTAAAGGAATCACTGTAAATATGATTGCACCAGGGTTAATAAAAACCGGTATGACCAACAATCTTAGCCAAAAACAATTAAGTAAATATCTTTCAAAAATACCGATGAAAAGATTGGGAACAATTAAAGAAATTTCTAAAATAACGTTATTTTTAATTTCTAATGATGCTAATTATATTACAGGACAAGTGATTCATGTTAATGGCGGGATGTACATGCCATGATATAACAACAATATTTATTATTCAAATTATAATTTATTTATAAACCATAATCATAATACTTTTAAAATGCTAAAAAATAAAAATTATACAGGTAATACAAGTACATGCAAAACATAGAAAAAAAAATAAAAAAAATTATCGCACAACAATTGGGTTTAATAGAGCAAAAAATTACTAATGAATCATTGTTAGTTGAAGATCTTAATGCAGATTCATTAGACATCGTAGAATTAATTATGGCTTTTGAAGAAGAATTTAATATAGAAATTACAGACGAAGAAGCTGAAAATTTAACTTCAGTGCAATCTATATTTGATATAATAAAAAAATACGTTTTTTAATAAAAACTAAAAAAATAAAAATCTCTATATATATTTATTATATTATAATAACATAACATTGAATATCTAAAATAGATAAACAATGTTATAAAAATTCTAGTACACTAAAAAAATAAAATAAATACGATTCTAATCACTGTAGAAAACTTATTAAACTAATATACAAATAATGTTAAAACTATGGATATAAATAATATGTTAAAAGGTAAATTTATAGTTATTGAAGGAATAGAAGGATCTGGAAAAACTACTATATGTAAAACCCTAAAAAACATATTATATGAACATGGTATTAAAAATGTTATTTGCGTACGTGACCCTGGAAGTACTCCACTAGCTGAAAAAATTCGCTCATTATTAATAACTAAAGACAAAAATGAATACATGGTCAATGAAACAGAATTACTATTGTTTTATGCAGCTCGAATTCAATTAATAAAAAATATTATTCAGCCTGCCTTAAACAAGGGCGTATGGGTAATTAGCGATCGTTATTTCTTATCTTCACTAGCATATCAATGTGCAGGACGAAAAATTAAAGAAGAAATCGTTTTATTATTACAGTCTCTTTTTTTAAAAAATTTTAATCCAAACATAACTTTTTATTTAGATGTCACACCTGAAATTGGACTAAATAGAATTAAAAATAGAAATGAAATAGATAGAATAGAACAAAATACTAAATTTTTTTTTAACAATGTTCGAAATAAATATTTAAATTTAATTAAAACAAAACCTGGTATTATTAAAATAAATGCTAATCGTAAGATAGATAAAGTTAAACATTCTTGTAAACAACAAATGCTGTCTTGGTTAAATACAGAAAATTTATGAATTTATATCCTTGGTTACAACATAGTTACAAACAAATAATTTATCCTCATTATATAAATAAAGGACATCATTCTATAATTTTAGAGTCACATAAAAATATTGGAATTACTTGTTTAGCAAAACATATTAGCTTATGGCTATTATGCCAAAAAAAAAATAAAAGTATATATCATTGTAAAACATGTCATAGTTGTCAACTTATGAACAGTAAAAACCATCCTGATTGGCACTATTTTGGATCAAATACATGTCTTTCTAAAAATTCTTCTAAAACAATTGGAGTAAATGAAGTTCGAAACTTTACTAATACTATTTTTAATAGCGCACAACAAGGACAAAATAAAATCGTATATATTCCAAATATTAAAAAATTAACAGAATTTGCTATTAATTCATTATTAAAAATAATTGAAGAACCACCCCAAAACACATATTTTTTGTTAATAAATTATCTTCCTCACAAAATTATTACTACGTTACGCAGTCGATGCATAATCCATAATTTATATGGACCTACCAAAGAAAATAGAATTGAATGGCTAAAAGAACAAAATATTAATACTAATCAAAAAATACACATGTCCATGCTTTACTCAAATGAAATATCATTCATTTCTAAATGTAAACATTCTTTGTTTTTCTTGTACCAAGAGAGATTAAATTTTTTTGAAACTTTATTAACTTCATTTCAAGAAAAAAATTTTTTAAAAATGCTAAACGTGTTAAACAACAAAAAATGCTTAGATCAAATTTTTATTTGGATATGCGGTATTATTTTAGATTCAATAAAATGGAAACATGACATAAATACAATTATTATAAATACTGATCAAACAAAAATTATTCAAATTTTAGCATCAAATTTTTCAATATTATCGTTAGATAATAGTTATAAATCATGGATTTATTGTTATAATAATATTAAAAATATCCCAGGTATAAATATAGAATTATTATTTGTTAAACAATTACTATATTGGGAAGAAATTTTAAACATTTTTAATTAATTTAACATCCATAAAAATGTAGAGAAAATATTATGTTTCTTATAGATTCACATTGTCATCTAGATCTATTAAATTACAACAAAATACATACAGGAATTCAAGATGTATTAAATAAATCTAAAAAAAAACATGTTAACGTGATATTGACAGTATCAACATCTATAGAAAATTTTTGCTATCTTTTAAAGTTTATCAAAGGTAATCGCAATGTATTATTGTCCTGCGGAATACACCCGCATTATATACCCGAAAATAAAAATGAAATATTAAAACTAAAGAAATACTCTAACAATGAAAAAGTAGTTGCTATAGGAGAAACAGGATTAGATTACTATCGAAATAACGATAATAAAAAATTACAACAAATATTATTTCGAGAGCATATTAAAACATCCATAACATTAAAAAAACCATTATTAATTCATACTAGAAATTCAATAAATGATACAATAAATATCTTAAAAGAAGAAAATTCTAAACAGTGCATAGGAGTATTACATTCATTTACTGAAGACATGCATTCAGCAAGAATTTTACTAAATATGGGGTTTTATATTTCTTTTTCTGGTATTGTAACTTTTAAAAATTCTAAAATCGTGCACGAAACGGCTAAATTTGTTCCAATAGATAGAATTTTAATTGAAACAGATTCGCCTTATTTATCTCCTGTTCCATATAGAGGAATAGAAAACCAACCAGCATATCTCTATGATACTATGTTATACATTGCACAATTAAAAAACATGAGTCCTGAATGTTTTGCTATTCAAACAACAAAAAATTTTTTAAAATTATTTAATTTACCATCCTATTTTACTAATATGTCTTAATTTTATTATATAAATGCTTTGTTTAATAATTTAATATTATTCTTATATTATATTTTAAAAAACATTAAAAATTAAAAAATAAATTCAACAGAACTTGGTACATAAAAAAAAATTGATTTAACAATATAAATTTAGGAATATTAATGTATGTTTAAAAATGCGTTTTCAAATTTACAAAAAATAGGTAGATCACTTATGTTACCAGTTTCTGTACTTCCCATTGCTGGTATTTTACTTGGTATAGGTTCTGCAAATTTTAAAATAATTCCTCATACTATTTCCAACATCATGACAGAAGCTGGTTCATCAGTATTTTCTAACATGCCTTTAATTTTTGCAATTGGAATCGCACTAGGATTTACTAAAAATGATGGAGTTTCAGCTTTAGCAGCAGTAGTATCGTATGGAATTATGACGAAAACATTGTCTATAACTATACCTATTTTTTCAAATCTTTCGGATATCAATGTCAATCAAAAATATTTGCTAGATACAGGAATATTAGGAGGAATTATAGCTGGTTCTATTTCTGCATATATATTTAATACGTTTTATCGCATTCAACTTCCAGAATATCTAGGATTTTTTGCAGGACGAAGATTCGTTCCAATTGCTTCTGGATTGATTTCAATAATTTTCGGTTGTATATTATCCATTATATGGCCACCAATTGGAAATGTTATTAAAACGTTTTCTGAATGGGCTGCATATCAAAATCCTACTCTAGCATTTGGAATATATGGAACAGTTGAACGTGCACTAGTACCGTTCGGGTTACACCATATATGGAATGTACCATTTCAAATGCAAATCGGAGAATACAATAATTCTATAGGACAAATTTTTCATGGAGATATTGCAAGATATATGGCTGGTGATTCCACTGCGGGAAAACTATCAGGTGGTTTTATATTTAAAATGTATGGACTTCCTTTCGCAGCACTAGCTATGTGGCATTGTGCCAATAAAAAAAATAAAGCAAAAATTGGTGGTATTATGATGTCTGGAGCTTTAACAGCTATTTTAACTGGTATCACAGAACCAATTGAGTTTTCATTTATATTAGTTGCTCCAATATTATACGTAATTCATGCTATTTTAGCAGGTTTAGCATTTCCTATTTGTATTCTTTTAAATATGCGATCTGGAACTAGTTTTTCGCATGGATTAATAGATTTTATAGTTTTAAGTGGAAATAGTAATAATTTTTGGTTGTTTCCAATAGTTGGATTATTTTACGGAATACTCTATTATGGTATCTTTTATTTTATGATAAAAAAATTTAATTTAAAAACACCTGGAAGAGAAAAAAGCATAACATATATTAATCAGAAAACTATAAAAGAAACAGCATTATTAGTGATATCAATTTTAGGCGGGAAAACTAATATTATTAATTTAGATGCTTGTATTACACGCTTGCGTATTACTGTACTAGATATCTCAAAGGTCAATCAAAAAAAATTAAAAAATCTTGGTGCTTCTGGCGTAATAGTTTCTGGATCAGGAATTCAAATAGTATTTGGTACTCAATCTGACCACATTAAAACCGAAATAGATAATTATATGTCAAATACGAATCAATAATAACAACGATATTATCTTTAACAACGAAAACTAAAAAAATTTTGCTTTATTTCCAATTTACATTATAATTTGTATATTATATATATATTTACATATTAAATTAAAAAAAATATCACTATGTGCCAAAATATTTTCCAAAAAATAATTAAGGGTATAATACCGTCTAAAATAATTTATCAAGACAAAGAAATTACAGCTTTCCATGATATTAATCCGATAGCTCCAATACATATATTAGTTGTCCCAAATTTATTAATAAAATCTTTAAATGAAATTAATGAAAATAATAAACATATCTTAGGAAATATGTTATATATTTCTATAAAAATTGCTAAAAAATTTAAAATTGATAAAAATGGTTATCGTTTAATTATAAATTGTAATCAACATGGAAGACAAGAAATACAACATTTACATTTACACTTATTAGGAGGAAAAAAATTGAATAAAATTTAATCATAATAAATCTTAAACATCGCTTCTAAAATTATAACAAGGTATATAAATAAAAAAAATTGTACATATTATTTATATTTTTAATAACATTTATACTAAAAAACAATTACAATACATTTTTAATAAAACCGCAAAAAAAATTAAATATATCTCAAAAAAAATCTATTCTTGTACTAAAAAAATACATAGAATTCTCTATTTTAGAACATACCCTAAAATATCAAGTAAATAATATGATAAAAAACGTTGCATTTCCGTTATTAAAAAATAAAACTCTATATATATGTGACATACAAAATAACACAAATAATAATCTAAATGTTATAAAAACAAAAAATATACTTATTAAAATATTTAACCAAAAACATGGAATGTTTTCTATAATACAAAACAAAAATATACAAAAAATAAAAAAAAAATTAAATATATCACCAAAAGATACACTCGTTAACTGTAATAAAGCACTATTAATATCTAAAAAAGCTCATGCTAATTATTTATTGTTTAGTTCGACTAAATATCAACCTAGTAATAAAAAGTTATTTTTAGAAATACAATTAATCGATGTTACAACAGGGGAAATTATTTGGACATTTAACACATTAATTAAAACTATACTACGTTATGTTACACACAAAAGTATATTAAAATAAATTTTTTACATAGTTCATAAATAAAAACATAAAATATTTATGACATTAAATCATATCTCTATATTTTTCTGCATATAAATCTAAATAATGTAAAAATATAGTAAACGTAAAATCATATAATTTTAAAACTATAAAATAAAAATATTAACATAAACTATGTAATCTAACTTTAATAAAATATTATCTATTAAAATCTTCTATACATTTAAATACCAATACAACCCTTATAAATAGAAATCCTAAGCAGATAAATTTTTCTAAAAATCAGCTTTATAAGCTGTTCTAGGAAACGGGCATACATCTCGTATATTCTTTATTCCTAATATATATGATAATAAACGCTCAAATCCTAATCCAAAGCCAGAATGAGGTATTGTTCCATATTTACGCAAATCTCTATACCACCAATAATCTTCTTTATTCAAATTTAATTCAAAAAACCTTCGATCCAATACATTTAAACGTTCTTCTCGCTCTGAACCTCCTATTATTTCTCCTACACCAGGTACTAATACATCCATAGCTGATACTGTTTTGTTATCGTCATTCACTCTCATGTAAAAAGCTTTTAGCGATTTTGGATAATTAGTAATCACTAATGGAAATTTAAAATATTCTTCAACTAAAAAACGCTCATGATCAGATGACAATTCCATACCAATAAACATAACTTTATGATCAAAACGATTAGATTTAATTAAAATGTTTATTGCTTCTTTATATTCTATTTGAAAAAATTGTTTCGAAGAAAAATCTTTCAAACGACAAAAAATTTTTTCATCTACATTTTCTCTAAAAAAGTTAATATCAATTACGCATTTATCCAATATGATGCCAATTGCATACTTCAACATATTCTCGGAAAATTTTATGATATCGCATAAATTTGAAAACGCAGTTTCTACTTCCAACATCCAAAATTCAGACAAATGTCTTCTAGTATTCGAATTTTCAGCTCTAAATATAGGACCAAAAGAGTAAACTTTTGATAAAGAACAAGCATATGTTTCCAGAGTTAATTGTCCTGATACAGTTAAAAAAGCTTCCTTTCCAAAAAAATCTTTTTTAAAATTAATCTTTCCATTTTTATTTTTAGGTATATTGTTAAGGTCTAATATAGAAACTTTAAACATATCTCCTGCACCTTCAGAATTTAATCCAGTGATAATAGGAGATGGAATCCAATAATAACCATTTTTAAAAAGAAATTCATGTAATGCATTAAATAAATAATTTCTTACTCTCGAAACAGCACCAAAAAAATTTGTTCTAGATCTTAAATGAGGAACATTCCTTAAATGTTTCATTGTATGATATTTAGATGAAATAGGATAACTACCAGGATTATTAATTATACCAATAACTTTAACTACTTTTGCTTGAATTTCATATTTTTGTTTTGTTCCAATAGATGATATTAACACTCCAAAAACATTTATCGAACACCCGACAGATAACTTTGAAATTTCACTATCATAATTTGACAAAATATCTTTTACTACTACTTGCATAGTATATAAACACGACCCATCATAAAGATCAATAAATAATAAACCTAACTTTGACCTTCTTCTGTTTCTAACCCAGCCCTGAATATTAATTTTACTATTTAATTTGATCTTATTTAAGTATATATCAAATATAGAAACCGTTTTCATAGTATTACCTTAAGTTATTTTAACTATTATCAAAATAACTATATAAAAATGTATAATATTTATTATAAATAAAACAATACTTGGAATATTATTGCACTATTTCCGTTGTTACTATTACTATTACTATGGTAAATTCTATTATTTTTATTTAACTAATTAATTTAAATAAGTTAAATAATCTTATAAAATACAAATCAACAATATTCTTTTGAATCTAATATTAATACTATTGATTCTGATATTTTTTAAAATGTTTAAAAATTAATAATAAATTAACTGTTATATGCTATCAATAAAAATACTATACTCCCTAAACAACCGAAAAAATAAAATAAAAAAAATTATATTGTTTTACTTTACTAAAATAAATTTATTTTCAAAAATAAAAAATATATAAAAATTATTTAAAAAAACAAAATTTTTTAATAAAAAAGATTTTTTAAAAAATAAATCATTAATCATCTAGAATAATTAAAAACATTATCATTGCGCATATAAACTATAAAAGTTATATATTTTTAATTTTAATTATTCTTAGTTAATTTTAATATCTAAATTTTTATTAAATAATATATAACATGTTTATAATAAAATAATGATATTAAAAACTATAAATTACATAACGTTTCATGAATTAATTAAAACTAAGGAGATAACAAATATTAATTTTAATAATAACTAAATTAATAAAAACATGAGTGTATAGATACAGTTTAATCTTTCGATAGATCTTTAAATAAATTTAATGTTGTACAATTAAAATTTTTAAAAAATAAAAACTTTCTATTTTCAGCTAATTTATTTAATGGTAACTTGAACACCATTTTATAAATAAAAATTAAAATTTTTACGAATACTACTATTCAAAAAATCAATATATTTGAAATATTTAATAAACTATTAAAGAGTTAAATTTTTATTAAAAAACGTAAAATATATTTTACATTTCTACAGTTTAATCATGTATTTCTGTAATTATTGATAACTAAAATTAATATTAATTTATGTTAACTGTGTATCTTTTGTACTAAATAATTTTTATATTATTACGAAAACATGATAGCATATATCCGCCCTTCGAATAAAAACGTTTTGAAACAAAACTATTTTAATAAAGTCTTAAAGCAATGTTCAGAACAACAATTATGAAACTTTTTACGACAAAAATTACATTGAATAAATAAATTGTGACAACGACTATTAAAACAATTTACATATGTATCACACAAATTCTCGCATTGATCACACTTACTTAGAACATCTTTCGATACAACTTCGCTCATTCTTTCATCAAATACAAAATTTTTGCCTCTAAATTTAACCAATAAGTTTTCTATTCTAGCATCACGAACATATTTAATAATACCTCCTTTAATTTGATAAACATTTTTAAACCCATTATATTTTATCCAAGCTGTTGCTTTTTCGCAACGAATTCCACCTGTACAATACATTATAATATCCCTATTTTTATAATGTTTTAAAAAATCAACAATATGAAACAGTTGTTCTCTAAAAGTATTTACTGGAACATTTATAGCACTATCAAAATGACCAATTTTATATTCATAATGATTACGCATGTCTACTAATACAGAATTTTTATTTTCTAACATGTTATTTACGTCTTTAGCTGATAAATATGTTCCAACATTATTGGGATCGAAAAAATCAATAGGCAAATTATCAAATAGAATTTTTTTTCTGACTTTCATACGCAAAACCCAAAAAGACTCTCTATTATCTAATGCTAAATTAACATTTATATCTTTTAATACGGCGAAAGACGTTGTAATAATATTAATTGCTTTATGATATATCTTTTTTGGAATGCTAATTTGAGCATTAATACCTTCATTAGCAATATATACTCTTCCAAAAATATTAAATTTGAAAAACATCCTATACAATGAGTTTCGAAATTTGATAGGTTCATGAATGAATATATATTTATAAAAAGAAACTGTAACTCGATTAATATTATCAAAAATTGCAGCGTTTCTTAATTTAATTCTAGGATGTTTGTTATATAAATAGAGCATAAAATTTACCTGAAAACATAACGATTGTTTAATAAATAATTAAAATGTAAAATAAACGATATTTATTTAAATTTATTATTTTAGTCTCTTAACATTGTAAGTTTTTTATGACATAATTGAGTTTTATGTTCTATATAAATTTGTAATTGATTTTTATATTTTTTCACAACATGTATAGGAGCTTTACCAATAAATTCTTCATTGCTAAGTCTTTGTTGCAATTTATTAATAGCTAACTGAATTTTAGATATTTCTTTATTTAAGTTTTTTAATTCCTTTTCTTTAGGAAAAATCTTTGAATAAGGGATTAATAGCTCAGCACCAAGAACAATATAAGATTTAAAAAACAACATTGAATCTACATTAGATAAAATAATACTTACGTTGTCTAAATAAGCTATTTTTTTGATGTAATCTTTATGTTCTTCTATTAATTTATGTATTTTAGAACTAACATTTTTAAAAGATATAGAAATTAATGTTGTATGAGAAATTTTTAAATCCATCCGAAAACTTCTTATTATTATAAATATATTTTTAATCCAATCCATATCTTCCAAAATAGTTTTATTAACCAACTTTACATCATACTTTGGAAATGATTGTAACATAATAGTATTTTTATCATTTTTCTTAACAAAAACTTGTAATTTTTGCCAAATTTCTTCGGTAATAAACGGAATGATTGGATGTGCTAAACGTAAGACAGAATCTAAAATATAAACTAAAGTACACCTAGTACTCTTTAATTCTAACATAGAACATGAGTTAATAAACGATTTTACTAATTCTATATAAAAATCGCAAAATTTATTCCAAACAAACTCGTATAATACGTTAGCCGCAATATCGAACCTATAATTATCTAGTGCAGTTCTATAACGTTTTACTAAATTATGAAATTCTGCTACAATCCACCGATCAGATAACGACATTGGTTTTATCAAAATTAATTTTACAGGTTCTACTTCATGAGTTAAATTCATTAATATAAATCGACTAGCATTCCACAACTTATTACAAAAATTTCGATATCCATATAGACGATTTATATTCCATTTTATATATCTCGTAGGAGTTGACAAAGCTGCGCAAGTAAATCTTAAAGCATCTACCCCAGAAGAATTAATACCATTAGGATACAAACTTTGAATTTGTGTTATTATTTTTTTGGAGTGTGTTGAAAAAACTGTACTTTTTATTCTTTTTTGAATTAATGCATCTAAAGAAATACCATCAATCATATCTAATGGATCTACTACATTTCCTTTAGATTTTGACATTTTTTTACCATGTTCATCACAAATTAAACCAGTAATATATACTTTTTTAAATGGAACTCTCCCATTACCATTATGATCTTTAATAAGATGCATACTTAACATGATCATTCGGGCTATCCAAAAAAAAATAATATCAAAACCACTTACAACTACATCAGTAGAATAAAAATTTTTAAATAAATCTTTATTATTAGGCCAACCTAATGAGGAAAACATCCACAAACTAGAAGAAAACCATGTATCTAAAACATCAGTTTCTTGAATTAAAAATATATCATCAGAAATGTGATATTTTTCTCTAATGTGCTTTTCGTCTAATCCAACATAAATATTATTTTTTTTATCATACCAAATAGGCATACGATGACCCCATAATAACTGCCGAGAAATACACCAATCTTTAATATTATTCATCCAAGAATAATAAATTTTTTCATATTTTTTAGGTATAAAAATAATTTTTCCACTTTTTACAGCTTCAACTGCTATTTTTGCTAATGGCTCAACACGTAAATACCATTGATCGGTTAATAATGGTTCAATAACAGATCCACTACGCTCTCCATATGGTATGGCTAAATTATGTTTTTGAATTTTTATGAGTAATTTTAGAGCAATTAATTCCTTAACAATTATTTTTCTCGCTATAAAACGATCTAAATGATGAAATCTAAGCGGTACATTTTGTTTGTAAATGCAAGATTTTTCCCCAGAAATATCATATTCTTCAATTACATCAGTAATTTTTCCATTTCGAGTAAAAACGTTGATTATAGATAAATTATGTCGCATAGCTATTTCATAATCGTTAAAATCATGAGCAGGAGTAATTTTAACACATCCCGTTCCCTTATTTACATCTACAAACTCATCACTTATTATTGGAATAATTCTATTGATAATAGGTACTAACGCATAACAACCTATATATTTTTTATAGCGAGAATCATTTGGGTGTACAGCTATAGCTGTATCACCAAATAACGTTTCAGGACGAGTAGTAGCTATGACTAGATAGTATTCTTGACTAATTTTAATTGAATGATTTTTTACTAAATAATATTTTATATACCACATATTTCCAATTACATTTCTATTTTTTACTTCTAAATCAGAAATTACAGTCTTTAAAACAGGATCCCAATTTACTAATTTTTTTCGCTTATATATTAAACATTCATCGTATAATGTCATAAATACTTTTCTAACAGCAAACGATATTTGAGGATCTAACGTAAATTTTTCATGTGTCCAATCTACAGAAATACCTAATCTTCGCATTTGACTAGTAATAACATTTTTAGATGTATTCTTCCATTTCCAGATTCTTTCTAGAAATTCTTTTTTTCCCAACTGTTGAACAGTTTTATTTTCTTCCTTTAAAATTTTCTTTTCAACTACTATTTGAGTTGCAATACCTGCATGATCAGTCCCTACTTGCCAAAAAGTATTTTTTCCTATCATACGATTATATCGTATTAAAATATCCATAATAGTTTGTTGAAACGCATGCCCTATATGTAAATTTCCAGTAATATTAGGTGGAGGCATCACTATACAAAAATTAGGTTTACCTTTGTTGTTTTGAGGCTTAAAGTAACCGTTTTTTTCCCAAAATTCATATAAACTTTTTTCCATTCTTAATGGATCAAAATATTTTTTTATCATGAGATGTACACATTACATATAATAATCTTTATCTAAAATAAAATTATTGAATATTAATATTTTTATCATATTAATTATTTATATAATTTATTTAGCAAAAATTGAGTTAATAAATTAATTGGACGACCTGTAGAACCCTTATTTTTTCCTGATATCCATGCAGTACCAGCAACATCTAGGTGAGCCCATGCATATTTTTGAGAAAATTTGGATAAAAAACATGCTGCAGTGATCATTCCTGCTGAATTTGTTCCAACATTAGCCATATCAGCAACATTAGAATCTAAATCTTTATAGTACTCTTCAAATAAAGGCATTCTCCATATTAAATCTCTTGTTTGCTTACTAGCTTTTTGTAAATCTTTTGCTAAAATATCATTATTAGACAACAAACCAGTAGTATGATGTCCTAACGCAACAACACAAGCACCTGTTAATGTAGCAATATCAATAACTACTTCAGGACTAAAACGTTCTACATAAGTTAATACATCACATAATATTAATCTTCCTTCAGCATCAGTATTTAATATCTCTACCGTTTTTCCAGACATTGTAGTTAATATATCACCGGGACGAAATGACATACTACTTACCATATTTTCAGAACCAGCTAAAATTCCTATAATGTTTAACGGTAATTTTAAGTCAGAAATAATAGACATTAAACCAAATACTATTGCTGCTCCTGACATATCAAATTTCATTTCATCTAAATCACGAGAAGTCTTTATAGAAATACCTCCAGAATCAAAAGTTACTCCTTTTCCTATAAGTATAATGTTTTTACATTGACTAAACGAAATTCCATGATACTTTATAATAGACATTAACGATTTGTTTTTAGAACCTTTTCCAACAGACAAATAAGCATTCATGCCTAATTTGTTCATATCTATATCATTTATAATTTCAACATCAATAAGGTCAGGATAATATTGCGACAATTTCATAGCTTGATCAGCTAAATACGATGAATTACAAATATTAGGTGGCATATTAGAAAGATCTCTAGCAATTTTTTTTCCTTTTGAAATAGCATATCCATGTTGTATAGCATTATTTCCACTATTGATCTCATCATGATCAGATAAATAAAAGTAAATATCTTCTAATGAAATTTTAAATTTATTTTTATTATTAGATGTTTTAAAATTCTTAAAGGAATATAAATTGTCTTGAATTTCGGATACAGCATGTCTAATTTTCCAATAAGTATTAATATTCTTAATATGAAAATCAGTAACAAAATATATTAAAGCCTTAACAGATAATTTTTTAATTATATTTATACTAGTTTTAAATAATTTTTGATATAAATTAATATTAAAACGTTCTTTTTTTCCACATCCCAAAAATAAAATTTTTAACTTTTGAAAGTTAGGAATTGAATGCAATAATAAAGATTCGTTAATTTGTCCACTAATTTCATTATCTTTAATTAATCGACTAACATAACCATCAGAACCCGAATCAATTACTTTTACTGATTCACATAGCTGAAGATCATCAAAAATTCCAAAAACTAAACAGTCGCTATATTTTTTTTTAAAAAAATTTGTACTAATATGATATCGCATATTATCCTCATACTTTTATACTTGTAAAAATCACTTAGCAATATTAAGAAATAAATTTTAAAAAATATTTTATAATTCTACGAAAAATATAAACACACTATATTTAATAATATTATTTTAAAAAATTTATAACACACAATATATTTATGTGTACAAACGTTTAATTTATCATTTTTTAATGTTTTAAAATACTATAATTTATTTATTATACAAAAGTCCATATACAAAATTTAAATTTGCTAATTTGTTCATAAATGATAGTATATTAATATTACTAATATTAAGTCTATTTAAAATAAATAAACTATTTTATATTAATTAATATTAATCGGTGTTTCTGAACATGATACAAAAAATTTTGTTTTCATTGTATAATACCAAAATTAGTACTATAAAAATATTTAAAATTTGTTCAATAAAATTACTAAAAAAGTTGTACATATTAAAAATGTCAAAATTTTATTCTGGTATAAAACATGAATGCATTATATAAAAAAAATTTTTTAAAACTGTCAGATTTTACTAGTTTAGATATTAGAAATATTATAAATATTGCTTGTATTCTAAAATACCAAAAAAAAAATAAAAATGAATTTCCTTATTTAAAAAATAAAAATATTGTATTAATTTTTGAAAAACAATCAACTAGAACAAGATGTGCATTTGAAATTGCTTCATTTGACCAAGGAGCACAAGTAACATATTTAGGGCCAGGTAGCACTCATTTAGGATATAAAGAATCAATACAAGACACTGCTAGAGTATTAAGTAGTATATACGATGGAATACAATATCGTGGACACAACCATGAAACCATAAAAAACTTAGCAAAATATTCTAATGTTCCAGTTTGGAACGGATTAACAGAAAAATTTCATCCAACACAAATACTAGCAGACTTATTAACTATTTATGAAACATTACCAGAAAAATCATTTTGCAACATTAAATGCGCTTATGTTGGAGATGCTAGAAATAATATAAGTAATACTTTACTAGAAGCTTCCTCTTTATTAGGTTTAAATCTTTGTTTAGTCGCACCTAAATGTTTTTGGCCAAACTATGATTTCTTCTTAAAATGTCAATTAAAAGCAAAAAAAAATCATGGAAATATTATCTGTACCGAAGATATTCAGAAAGGTGTTCGAGGTGCTGATTTTATTTACACCGATGTTTGGGTGTCTATGGGAGAACCCAAAAAAACATGGCATAATCGCATAAAACTACTAAAAAAATATCAAGTAAATTTAAAAATGCTGTTATTAACTCAAAATAAAAAAATAAAAGTATTACATTGTTTACCATCCTTTCATGACAAAAATACAATTGTAGGTGAAGAAATAATTAATAAACATAATTTAGATAATGGAATTGAAATAACAAACCAAGTATTTAACTCGCAATCTGATGTAATTTTTAGACAATCCGAAAATAGATTACACACAATTAAAGCACTACTATTATCAACTCTTTTAAAAGAATTTCCTTATATCTAAAATAAATTATCAAAATAATATTAATGTAATCTATTTTAAAAAACTATTTATATGTATAAAATTTTAGAATAATAAGAATAAATTATATTCTATTAATTTAAAAAACAGAAAAATTAAGTTAATGAAAATTACTGAATTATATTTTAAAATATACTCTAACCTCATTATATTTAAAATGATTTTACATTAAAGTTAAATACTACCAATAACCTACACAACTTAAAGTTATAAAAAAATAAAATAATTTTAATTTTTTGTAACTTTAAAAAAAATTGATTTTTAAAATTTAAATGTACCATAATTAAAAAATACAAAAACGTTAAATAATTTATATTCTAAAAAAAAATAATCCTGAATACTCAAAACCTACTAATTATTCTATACGATCTCATTTAAATTACTGAATATTAATGTAATATTACTTTTAATTTTCGTTTACTACACGCACAAAATATATCCAAACTTAATTAATACATACTTACCTCACTAAACACGAAAATTATTTTAAATCCTTATAAATAATAATAATGTTAAACATAAATAATATCTAACTAAGACAAATTACTTATATCATTACAATATGACATATATTATATATAGCGTACTATATTTATTGACTATTAAACTTATTACATCTTTGTGCTATTTACTTCAAATTATTTAATGTACTAATATATAAATATTTTAAACAAAATTTATATTAATAATAAATATAAAAATATCTTTTAATTTTTAATCTCATATAATTATAATACTATATATTCATCATGTATAATAAAGTAAAATTAAAATTAATATATAACTTATTTTATAACGTTTCTTTAAATTTAAATATAATAACATCTATTGCTTATACTGTTATTATATGTTATTCAAATAACATATTTTAGGAAATTATCGTGATTAAAGAAATACATACACATAAATCTCCAAAACCTATTGGCCCCTATTCACAAGCAATACAAATAAAAAATTTTACTTTTTTATCAGGGCAAATCTCTCAGACAGATAATATTAATACAAATATTTCTTTCCAAACACAATCAATACTTCAAAATATTAATTATATTTTAGAATCAAAAGAAATGAATGTTGGTAATATTGTAAAAACGACTATATTTATTACCAATTTAAATGACCTCACTATCGTTAATGATGTATACCAAAAATTTTTTCTTAAGTATACTAAAACATTTCCAGCACGATCATGTGTTGAAGTATCTAAATTACCTAAAAATGCAAAAATTGAAATTGACGCAATTGCCTACAAAAATAAATAAAAATTTACTGTTTAGAAAAAAACAAAGGCAAAGAAAGAGTTCTTTGCCTTACCCTTTAATTGCTTTAATAATATTCATGCAATAAAAGTCTTCTTTATAAAAGAGACATTTGAAATGTTACAATTATTAAATAATGAACTTATTATAAGTTTTTATACACTTCTACGACGATTACAAGAAATATTAGTCTTAATTTTTTTTCGTACCCCACTAGAAACAAATTTTTTATTATTCATTTTTTTAGAACGTAATTTATTACTATTATATACCTTTACATCTTTAATATCATTATAATTACCTTTAAAATTTGAATTATACAACAATTTTATATTAATAAATTTATTAAGAATTTTAGTACGAATAAATGTCTTAGGCAAAGTATTAGATAAACCTTTTGGTAATTCAATTGTTGAATAATTAGAAAATAACCGAACGTTTCCAATCTTTCGACTACTTATATCACCTTCATTAGCAATTGCACCCACAATATGACGAACTTCTACTCCATCATTTCGTCCTACATCAATACGATATAAATCTACATTTTTATCTCTATTATAGCGCGATACATAATTTAAACTTTTATAATTATTATTTCGATAAGTATCCTTAATTTTTAAATGTCTAGCTCTAACTATAGACTCTGGTTTTACGATAAGAGATCTTTCACCTTGCGCCATCTTTAATAATGCAGCTGCCAATGATTCAATATCTAAAGAATTATTATTAGGTTGTAATTTTGGCAATAAACCGCGATATTCATGTAAATCTTTACTATCTAATTGTATCTGAACTTTTTGAGCAAATTTTTCGAGCCGTCGTTTACTTAAAAAATCTGATTTCGGCAAATTCACTTCTGAAATAGAAATATTCATAGCCCGTTCAATATTACGCAATAAACGTCGTTCTCTGTTTTCAACAAATAACAGCGCTTTTCCTTTTCTCCCAGCTCTGCCTGTTCTCCCAATCCTATGCACATACGATTCAGAATCCATAGGAATATCATAATTAATAACAAAACTAATTCGATCGACATCCAATCCTCGTGCAGCAACATCCGTAGCAATTAAAATATCTAATCTACCATCTTTTAATTTTTCTAATGTTTGTTCCCTAAGAGATTGATTCATATCTCCATTAAGTGCAGCACTGTTATAACCATAACGTTCTAAAACTTCAGATACTTCCAATGTAGCATTTTTAGTACGAACAAATATTATTGTAGCAGAAAAATCTTCAGCTTCTAAAAAACGAATTAATGCATCAGTTTTTTTGCCATACACCATCCAATAACTTTGTTGAATATCTGGTCTTGTAGTAATGTTTGATTGGATTCGAATTTCTTTCGGATTTTTCATAAATCTTCTAGAAATTCTCCGTATTGCTTCCGGCATAGTAGCAGAAAATAAAGCCGTTTGATGCCTATCAGGAATTTCTGTCATAATAGTTTCTACATCTTCAATAAATCCCATTCTTAACATTTCATCAGCTTCATCTAACACTAAACTATGAAGATTAGATAAACTTAATGTTCTACGTTTTAAATGATCTAATAAACGTCCTGGAGTACCAACAATAATTTGTGGACCCTTACGTAAAGATTTTAGTTGTAAATCATATCTTTGCCCTCCATATAATGCTAATACATGAACTCCTATTAACTTTTTAGAAAAATTAGAAAAAGCTTCAGCTACCTGAACAGCTAGTTCCCTAGTTGGGGTTAATACTAAAATCTGAGGAACTCTTACATCTAATTTTATGTTATGTAATAACGGCAACGCAAAAGCAGCAGTTTTTCCACTTCCTGTTTGTGCCATTCCTAATACATCCTTTCCTTTTATAAGGTAAGGAATGCAAGCAGCCTGAATAGGTGATGGTTGAACATAACCTATATCATTTAATGCAGTAATAATACACGAATTTAAACCAAAACTAGAAAATGTCATATTAGTGTGAGTCATCTAATGCGTATTACCTCTTGAGTTACACCAACCAGTGTACATTAGTTCATAATAATAATATTATTATTTTTTATTAAAAAATATAACTGATTAAAAATTAAATAATTTATTAAATAAAATGTTTAAACTGTATATCAGTTTAATTTCGAAATTTTTTTGATATTATAAGAATAATTCTAATGACAATTTTATGCAAAGACATATTTTCATAAAGTGAATTAAATTTTCAATAAATACAATAATATATATTTATTAAGTGCCATTCACGTAAAATATTTATATACAAAATTACATAGTAGATATTATATAGGATTTTACTATAACAAGATAGCTATCAATAATTTCTATCATAAAATAACTCTATAAAAAACTAATAATTAATATGATTCTTTTAAAATTTACTATTAAAAATATATCTTGTTATAATTTCATTATTAATTAGACAAATGATATATTTATGTCATATTTACATTATATAAATATACTAGCTTACATAAAAAAATATGAATTAGTATTCATAACATAAATATTTATTTCGCTCCCTTAATACTGAGTCGCAAACGACCTTGTCGGTCTACTTCTAATACTTTTACAAAAATTTCCTGATGTAAACGAAGATGATCTGAAACCTTATCTACACGTTTGTGAGCAATTTGTGAAATATGGACTAATCCTTCTTTTCCTATCCCAATAGATACAAACGCACCAAAATCTACTATTCGAGTAACCTTTCCAGTATAAACAGATCCTACTTCAACCTCTGCAGTTATTTCTTTAATTCTTTGAATAGCACATTTTGCTTTTTCTTGCATAACAGCTGAAATTTTTACTGTTCCATCATCTTCAATTTCAATTGTTGTACCAGTTTCTTCAGTTAACATTCTTATTACGGAACCGCCTTTTCCAATAACATCTTTTATTTTTTCCGGATTGATTTTAATAGTATGAATTCTAGGCGCGAAAATAGAAATATCTTTTCTAGGAACATTTAATGATTTTTTCATAATATTAAGAATATGTATTCTAGCGTTTTTTGCTTGATATAAAGCTAATTTCATAATTTCATTAGTAATACCTTTTACTTTTATGTCCATTTGCAATGCTGTAATTCCCTTTTTACTACCAGAAATTTTAAAATCCATATCACCTAAATGATCTTCATCACCTAAAATATCGGTTAAAACTACAAAATCATCTCCTTCCTTAATTAACCCCATAGCTATCCCAGCTATAGCGTTTGATATAGGAACTCCTGCATCCATGAGTGCTAATGAAGCTCCACAAACCGAAGCCATAGATGAAGAACCATTAGATTCAGTAATTTCTGATACAATCCGTATTGTATACGGAAATAAATCTAATTTAGGCATGACAGCTAATATACTTCTTTTAGCTAATTTTCCATGACCAATTTCACGACGTTTAGGTGATCCTACCATTCCAATTTCACCTACAGCATACGGAGGAAAATTATAATGAAATAAAAAATTATCAGTTTTATCACCTAACAATTCATCTAAATTCTGTGCATCTCGTGACGTTCCTAAAGTCACTGAAACTAAAGATTGCGTTTCTCCACGAGTAAATAATGCTGATCCATGCACTCTAGGAAGAACTCCTGTGCGAACATCTAAAGTTCTAATTTCATCTTTATTTCGACCGTCAATACGAATTCTATTTTTCAAAACTCTATTTCTAACTATTTTTCTTTCAATATTGCTGATAATTGACGTAATTTCAAATTCATCTATTCCAGAATATTCACTAATTATAATTTCTATTGCTTTAGATTTTATTTTATCTAATACATCTAATCTTATCACCTTGTCAAAAATATTATATGCTTTTACTATTTCTTGTTCAGAAATTTCAATAATTCTTTTTTCTAAGTCGTCATTAACAGGATATAAACACTGTTCCCATACAGGAATTTTAACTTTTTTTGCAAAATGTTCAATATTTTTAATTACTATTTTTTGTTGTTCATGTCCATAATTAATAGCATTAATAATTTGTTCTTCGGTTAACATATTTGCTTCTGCTTCAACCATTAATACAGATTCTTCTGTTCCTGATATAATTAAATCTAAAGAACTAGATTTTATTTCATTCACATTAGGATTTAATATATATTGATTGTTAATATACCCTATTCTAGCTGCACCAATAGGACCTAAAAAAGGCATACCAGATATGCTTAACGCTGCAGACGCTCCAATAATTGCTACTATATCCGGGTTTACTTGAGGATTTAAAGATACTACAGTTGCAATAATTTGAACTTCATTAAAAAACCTTTTAGGAAATAACGGACGAATAGGACGATCTATTAAGCGGGCAATTAATATTTCGTTTTCGCTGGGCCTACCCTCACGTCGAAAAAATCCTCCAGGTATACGACCTGCTGCATATGTTCTTTCTTGATAATTTACAGTCATTGGGAAAAATTTTTGTTCTGTTTGTAGTTTTTTTTGACCAACGACAGTTACAAATACTGTAGTATCGTCCATACTAGTTAATACAGCAGCAGTTGCCTGCCTTGCCATTATACCAGTTTCTAATGTAACAATATGTTGACCATATTGAAATTTACGTACAATAGGGTTTAGCAAAATAATATCCTTAATATATAAGGTTAACTTTGTTTATAAAAAAACAAAAATTAATATGTAAAATTTGTTTAAAATATGATGGATGAACAAAAAAATTTTAAAAAAAAATGAAAATAGGTATTTAAAATTGCGTTATATTTTAGCAATTAGTTATTCAAATAATTTTTTAAAAAGGGCATTTGCCCCTTTTAAAAAATTATACTTTTAACACTCTGAACTTATATAATTATATTATATACATTATCGACGCAATTTTAATTGATTAATAATATTAATATAACGAGATATATTTTCATCTTTTAAATAATTTAATAATTTTCTACGTTTCGAAACCATATTTAAAAGACCCCGACGACTGCAATGATCTTTTTTATGAAGAGAAAAATGATTTTGTAAATAATTAATTCTATTTGTTAACAAAGCTATTTGAACTTCGGATTTACCACTATCTTTACTATTAACCCCAAATTGTGTTATTATTTTGCTTTTTATATTCATATTTTCAGACATATTACACCTCACTATTTTAAAATATTCTTAGTAACACAAACTAACTGTATATTATATTTTTAATCTAATTACTATTAGTTCATAGTACTATGATATAGATATAATAGTAAATAATTTAATTTTTTAACCTATCATATGATTAAACGATAAGAATATAATTCATTAATATTATTAATTTTTCCAATTCCAATAAATCTTCTATTTATACCTTCAGTTATACGAACAAATTGATTAATAAAACCAGAATGAGTTTTTACTTTTTGTCCATTTTGAAGATTTTTAATAACATTTGGAACAATATTTACTTCTGGAAAACAAGAAATAGCATTATCTACAGATAACAAAATATGCTCAAGTACATTAATATTATATTTTACTAATTTATTTAATGTCTTTATGTCTATCATCTGGAAACTAGTATAATTACCTACTTGCAAACGACGCAAAGAAATAACGTGTGCTCCACAATTTAATTTTTCACCTACATCTTCTATTAATGTTCGAATATATGTGCCTTTAGAACAAATTATATCTAATTCTAAATACTTATGTTTATAACTATAGCCAAGAACTTTTAATTCGTAAATTATTGCGTCTCTAACCTTTCTCGATATCACAATTCCTTGTCTTGCATATTTGTACAATGCATGCCCGTGATATTTAATTGCTGAATACATTGAAGGTATTTGTTTTATCTTTCCATGAAAACTTTTTAAAACTTTCTGTAATTGTAAGTTAGTAAACGTAATTGGTCTAACATGAATTATTTGACCTTCAGAATCAGAAGTAGATGTTTTTTGCCCTAATTTTGCAATAACACGGTATCGCTTTTTGAAATTCATTAAAAATTGAGAAAATTTGGTGGCACGTCCACAACACATTGGCAACATACCAGTTGCTAATGGATCTAAAGTTCCAGTATGTCCCATCTTCTTGATTTTTAAAATTCCTTTTACTTTTTGAAGAGTTTCATGAGAAGATAAACCATATGGTTTATCTATTAAAATTATTCCATCTATACTTCTAAATTCAGAATACAATACTAACTTTCCTTCTCATATTAATTTCTAAATCATTTATTATATAATACATTGTTAATTAAATTCGTTATTTTTGTACCATTTACATATGAACTATCATGACAAAAATGTAAAGTTGGAATAATTCGTAAAAAAATACCCTTTGCTAACAAATATCTTATATGTTTAGAAGAGTTTTGTAATATTGTTAATATTTCTTTAAACGATATATTCTTATTATTTAAAATACTAACATATATTTTAGCATAACTAAAATCACGAGAAAGATTAACACTTGATACAGAAATTAAAATGTTAAACAAACGAGGATCACATAACTGATAACAGATAATCCATGAAATCTTTTTCTTTATTTCGTTCGATATTTTAAAAGAACGATTAAGTTTTTGCATATCTATAAACCTCATAAATTATACAAATAACATTATATTATGTTTAATTTTTTATTGTTTAATTTCTATTGTTTCAAATACTTCTATTATATCTTCAATACAAATATCATTAAAATTTTTCATTCCAATTCCGCATTCTACTCCGCATCGAACTTCTGAAACATCCTCCTTAAAACGGCGTAATGATATTAATTCTCCTTTATGTATAACTACATTATTTCTTAATATTTGAATAATGCTATTACGTTTAATTATACCCTCCATTACTATACATCCAGCAATAACGCCAATTTTTGGAGACTTAAATATACTTCGAACGTTAGCTAAACCAATAATTTTTTGTTGATATTTTGGAGATAACATACCACATATACAATTTTTTATTTCATCAATAATTTGATATATTACTGAATAATAACGAAAATCTACATTTTCAAACTCAATAATACGTTTTGCAGAAGAATCAGCACGCACATTAAAACCTATAATTATTGCATTCGATGCTGCTGCTAATAAAACATCAGTTTCTGTAATTCCTCCAACACCTTTTCCTATAATGTTAATCTTAATTTCATCGTTAGACAACTTTAACAAAGAATATGAAATTGCCTCTAAAGACCCTTGAACATCAGATTTTATAACGATATTCAAACTTGGATTACTACTACGTTTAACATCTTCAAAAATATCTAATGATTTTAACTGTCGTTGCTTAGACATTTTTTGTTCTTTAAACTTTTTTTGACGATATGTAGCTACTTCACGTGCTTGTTTTTCATCACGAACAACAACAATTTTATCACCAGCTAAAGGTATTCCAGATAGTCCAAGTATTTTAACTGGTATAGATGGGCCAATCGAATTAACTTCATTTTCTAAATCATCTCTAATAGAACGTACTTTTCCATATTCAAATCCACACAATACTATATCACCTTTATTTAACTTCCCTTCTTTAATTAAAATAATTGCTGTTGGACCTCTACCTTTATCAAGATACGATTCAATGACTAATCCTGAAGCCATTCCATTAGATATAGATTTCAATTCCAACATTTCTGATTGCGTCAAAATTGCGTTCAATAAACTTTCAATTCCTTCACCTGATTTAGCTGAAATGTTTACAAAAATGTTATCTCCTCCCCATTCTTCTGGAAGAATATTATATTTTGTTAATTCATTTTTAATTTTTTCTATATTTGTAATTAATTTATCTATTTTATTTATAGCAATTATTATTGGAACAGAAGCTGCCTGAGCATGTTGTATAGCTTCTATCGTTTGAGGTTTTATTCCATCATCAATTGCAATTACTAAAATAACAATGTCTGTTACTTGTGCGCCACGAGCTCGCATAGCAGTAAATGCTGAATGACCCGGGGTATCCAAAAAAGTAATGATTTTATTATTTATTTTAATATGATAAGCACCAATGTGCTGAGTAATTCTTCCTGGTTCGCTGTCAGCTACCCTCGTTAATCTAATTTTGTCTAATAATGATGTTTTTCCATGATCCACATGCCCCATTATAGTAATAATTGGAGGTCGAGTTTTTTTAATTCCATCGCCAAAATCACGATCTCTCATAATTTTATCTTCTAACTTGTTTTCATAACAAATTGTAACTTTATGACCCATTTCTTCAGCAACTAATTGTGCTATATCTTGATCAATAATTTGATTAATAGTCACTGTATAACCCAACCGTGCCATCATTTTAATTATTTCAGAGCTTTTTACCGCCATTTTATTTGCTAAATTAAATATAGAAATAGCACTACTAAGAATAATATTTCTATTAATAGCACGTAATGGCTTTTTAAATACTTGCTTTAATAAACTTTCCTTTTTGTTTTTTATACTTTTTTTATGAATGCAATTATCTAGTTTAATGTTTTTATCACTTAAGTTTTTTTCAAAAGAAAAATTATCTTTTTGATGTTTATTTCTTAATATTTTATTTCGATTACGACGATGTTTTTCTACGTTGTTATGATCACGAATGTTTTTTGAAGTTAAAAAATTAGATACTTTACGAGTATTATATTTTTCTGATAGTTTTATATAATTACTAAATTTAACTTTATTTTCTTTTTTTTCTTCTAGCACAACATTTTTAAAATTTATTTTTTTTTTAGATCCTTGTTCAACATTAAGAACGTTATCTAAATTATTTTTGTCTTCTTTTTCACTCAAAATATTTATTTTTTGTTGTTTTTTAAAATTTTTATTGAACTTTTTCCTTATTGTACAAGTGTCATTAATATTTGAGTTAATATTATCCTTAGAATGACTAACAAAAATTTTTGAATCTTCTTTTGCAGATAAAACAATTTCAGATTTATTTAAATTTATATCTTTATTTTTTTCTAAAAATGTTTTTATATCATCGTTACTTTTTGAATATCGTTTATTTTTTCTAATTTCAATAGATATACACTTATTTTTCCCTCCTGAACTAAAAATTTTTACGGTGCTACGAATTTTTCTTTTTAACATTAAAACATTTTTGTTTGAATTTTTTAGGTTTTCATTTAAATAATTCAATATAGTTAATTTTTCTAATTGAGTAATAGTGTCATATTTTGTTTTTAAAATACCAATTTTTATGCACACCTGTACTAACCTATCTACTGACATATCTACTTCATTAGCTAAGTCTTGTATATTTATCATTTCCATAACTTAATTTATTCCTATGCACTAGTTTTATTACCAAACCAACATATATTTCTAGCAGCCATAATTAACATTCCAGCAGTATTAGAATTTAAATTTTCAATATCTATCAAATCATCAATCCCCTGTTCGGCCAAATCTTCTAAACTAAAAATATTTTTTTTTGCTAATTTAAAAGCAAGTTTTTGGTTCATACCTTTTAAATTTAACAAATCTTTATGCAATTTACGTTCATTAATTACTTTTTTATTTTCTAACTCTATAGCACATAAAGCCTTTTTTGCACTTTCTCGTATAGAATATGCTAATTCTTGTGTTATAGAATTAATATTTAGTAATTCATTAAATGGAATGTAAACTAATTCTTCTATAGAAGAAAACCCTTCGTCAATTAAAATATTAGAAATTTTCTGATCAATTTTTAAATATTTTGTAAAAATATTTAAAATTTTATCTTTCTCTTCCTGATGTTTTAATTTTAAATCATCTACTGTCATTACATTTATTTCCCATCCACTTAATTGAGACGCTAAACGTACATTTTGCCCATTTCTTCCAATTGCTTGAGCTAAATTGTTAGAATCTACAGCTATATCAATAGTATGACGATCTTCATCTAATACAATAGATGAAACTTCAGCTGGAGCCATTGAATTAATAATGAATTGTGCTGAATTTTTATCCCATAATACAATGTCTATTCTCTCACCACACAATTCACTAGAAACTGCTTGAACGCGTGCACCACGCATACCTACACATGCTCCAACTGCATCAACTCTTTTATCATTACTTTTTACAGCTATTTTAGCACGTGATCCTGGATCGCGTGCTGCTGATTTTATTTCAATAATTTCTTCTCCTATTTCTGGAACTTCAATTTTAAATAATTCAATTAACATTTCTGGTTTAGATCGAGTTACAAATAATTGAGCTCCGCGAGATTCGGGGTAAATAGCATATAACACACCTCGAACACGATCACCTAATCTAAAGTTTTCTCTAGGAAGCATATCTTCTTTCAAAATCAAAGCTTCAGCATTATTACCTAAATCTAAAGTAATACTTTCTCTATTTATTTTTTTTACTATTCCTGTTAGAATCTTTCCAAAATATTTCCTAAATTGTTCTACAATCATTGCTCTTTCTGCTTCACGAACTTTTTGAACAATAACTTGTTTAGCAGTTTGTGTTGTTATTCTATCAAATGTTACAGAAATCATCTTATCTTCTATATAATCATTAACTTTTACTGTCACGTCTTCAAATTTAGCAGCTTCTAAAGTAATTTCTTTAGTTGGTTGTAATACTTGATTAACCACTAACCATCGACGAAACGTTTCAAAATTTCCATTTTTTCTATTTATTTTAACTCGTACATCAATTTCTTGATCGTATTTTTTCTTAGTAGCAATAGCTAATGCGCATTCTAATGCTTCAAAAATTTTTTCACGAGGTAACGATTTTTCATTAGAAACCGCTTCTACAACTGCTAGAATTTCTTTATTCATCTGAATTCATATCTCTTACTAGTTTCTATTAAAACTATATACTTTCGTAGGTGTTATAATTAAACTTCTTACTATTATTCAAAAATATTAAACTACAAAACTAAGCTTATTATATACACTTTCTTAAGATTATTTATAACAATAAAAATCCCCACATCTTTGGGGATTTTTATTGTTATAAATAATCTTAAGAAAGTGTATCAATACACATAATTAAAATTTTAATACAACAAAAACGTATATACCGAGGACGGGATTTGAACCCGCATACCTAAAAATAGGAACTACCCCCTCAAGATAGCGTGTTTACCAGTTTCACCACCTCGGCAATATTTGAAATAAATTTGTACTAACTTAATTAGTAGAAGAAAATATTTTTTGATCGTACGTAACAATTCTATTATTATAACTTTTATGATAATTAATATTTGATATTATTAAACTCATTAAAAAAAACAAACCAGACAGTATAGCAATAATATAAATTAGCGTATTTTGACTACTAAAAGATATAGATATTTGTTTATTACCAATAGTACTAAATGAAGAACTAGAATAACCATATATTCTGCTTTGTATCATAATTAACAAGATTAATAATATATCTATCACAACACACATTACTAAGAAAAAATTATACATGTAATTAGTCCAAATATTCTAATTATTTTATTAATCATAAAAAATTAAAATGACTATACTATTTTAAAATTAATTTTTATCTAAAAACACACTTTTTATCTATAAAAATTTAATAAAACTCAATTAGACAGACTTATGGTATAATTATTTATATTTATCAACTATAAATATCTTTAAAAAATTACTAAATACATTGCACATCTTATACAAAATAAAATTTTAATTAAAACATCGTTATTATAGAAAATCTAGATTTCTTAACCGAATTTATGACATTAATTAACATTTTCGAAAAAATATTAATCTTTTTAGAACAACATCCCTCAATCATTATTCGTATACATTTTTCTGTTCCTGATAATCTTAACATTATACGACTATATTTTCCTAAAAAATCCTTATATTTAGACAACACTGACTGAATTTTAAAATTTTTTAAAAAACTAATATCGATATTGTTTTTTATATTTATAATTATCTGAGGTAACATGTGTATATCACTACATAAAGATTTTAAAGTAGAATTCTCGTCAAAAATAATTTTTAAAATCTGTAAACTAGTAATAATACCATCACCTACTGGTGCATAGTCTAACAAAATAACATGCCCCGAACTTTCTGCACCTAATCTCCATTGCTTTTCTTTCAATTTTTTAAATATATACCTATCTCCTATATTAACAGTAATAAAGGGAATACCAATTTTTGACAATGCCAGCGATAAACCGCCATTACTCATTTTAGTTCCAACTACTCCTCCCCTTAATTTTTTATTTTTTTTGTAATTTTTTGCCAAAATATATAAAATTTGATCTCCATTAACTGAATTTCCAAAATGGTCTATCATTATCACACGATCACCATCACCATCAAAAGATATACCTAAATCAGCTTTTTCCGATAAAACTAATCTTTGTATTTCTTGTAAATCGGTAGTTCCGCATTTATCATTTATATTCAATCCATTAGGAGCAGCAGACATCAAAACAACATTTGCTCCTAACTCTCTAAAAATAATTGGAGCTAATTCATATGTTGATCCATTAGCACAATCTAACACAATCTTAAAATTGTTTAAACGAAAATTATTCGGTAACGTAGAAATACAAAAATTTATATATTTTTGCTGTAATGCTCGTTTATAACTAATATGACCTAAATCTACAAACTGTTTTAATATTATAGTCTTATTTAATTGTTTTTCTATTCGTCTTTCAAATTTAGCGGATAATTTTACACCATTTTTTACAAAAAATTTAATACCATTATCTCTAAACTGATTATGAGATGCTGATATAACTACGCCAACTTCTAAATTAAATAATTTCGTAAAATACGAAATTGCTGGAGTAGGAAGAACACCTACAGAAATAACTGAAACACCAACTAAAGATAAACCAAATTGTAATGCTTCTTCCAACATATAACTAGAAAGACGAGTATCTCTACCTATAATTATTTTTTTTACATCGTAAAAATATAAGATCTTTCCAATAACCGCACCTAATTTAAAAAAAAAATCAGCAGTAATAGGAGTTTTACCTACTACTCCTCGGATACCATCTGTGCCAAAATATTTTATCACTCTAAAACTTTTCCTTAATTTTATTTTAATGAAATCAAATCATGTTAAATAATATATAATAAATACTATTCATATATTTTTTATATGAATGCTTTAAAAATTTTTTAAAACGTTCATATGTTAAAACCTAAACTAATTATTATTTAGGCTATCCCCCATTTAAAAATTCAAGAGATAGCATAATATAACAAAACTTTATACAAAAAATTTTTATATAAAAACCAACAATACTTAAAAAAAAATAAAATAATAAATTAATGTCCAAATTAAAGTTTAATTAAATCTAGATTAAATCACTAAAATCACTTGTTCATTATTTAACACATTTAAATTTGCAACTAACCTAAAATCTTATTAATTCTAAAAGCATATTGTTAAAAATAAATTATTAATTTTAATTATTGTCATCATCTGTACAAATATTAGAACTTTGTATAGATTTTCTTTTCATTAAATCATCAATTTGACGAGAATTAATTGTTTCATATTTTATTAACGCATCTTTCATAGCATGCAAAATATCTAAATTTTCTTCTAAAATTTTTTTAGCTCTATTATAATTTTTTTCTACTAATAACTTCACTTCTTCATCTATTATTCTAGCAGTTTCATCAGACATATGCTTAGATTTCGTAACAGTTCTTCCTAAAAATATTTCTCCTTCTTCTTCCGAATATAATAACGGTCCCAATTTTTTTGAAAAACCCCATTGCGTTACCATATTCCTAGCCAAATTTGTAGCTACCTTAATGTCATTGTGAGCACCAGTAGAAACGTTATTTACACCATAAATTATTTCTTCTGCTAAACGACCACCATATAATGTTGATATCTGGCTTTCCAACTTATTTTTATTGATACTTAAAACATCATCTTTTGGTAAAAAAAATGTAACTCCTAGCGCTCTACCCCGAGGAATAATTGTTACTTTATGCGCTGGATCATGTTCTGGAACTAATCTTCCAACAATGACATGCCCTGCTTCATGATAAGCTGTAGATTCTTTCTGCTTCTCCGTCATTACCATAGATCTTCGTTCTGAACCCATAGTAATTTTATCTTTCGCACTCTCAAAATCAGACATCATAACAACATCCCTATTATTTCTAGCAGCAAATAATGCAGCTTCATTAACTAAATTAGCTAAATCAGCTCCAGAAAATCCAGGCGTTCCTCGAGCTATAATCATAGGATCAACATTATTTCCTAAAGGCACTTTCTTCATATGTACTTGAATAATTTTTTCTCTTCCTCTAATATCAGGCAACGCTACAAAAATTTGACGATCAAAACGCCCTGGCCTTAATAATGCTGGATCAAGTACATCTGGACGATTAGTTGCTGCAATCAATATAATTCCTTCATTACCATCGAATCCATCCATTTCTACTAACATTTGATTTAATGTTTGTTCTCGCTCATCATGCCCTCCTCCTAGCCCAGCACCTCTTTGACGACCTACGGCATCTATTTCATCAATAAAAATAATACAAGGTGCTACTTTACGCGAATGTTCAAACATATCGCGAACTCTAGAAGCGCCGACACCTACAAACATTTCAACAAAATCAGATCCTGAAATAGTAAAAAATGGAACTTTTGCCTCTCCAGCAATAGCTTTAGCTAATAACGTTTTTCCTGTTCCAGGAGGACCTACCATTAAAATACCCTTAGGTATTTTACCACCTAGTTTTTGAAATCTACTAGGTTCTTTAAGATATTCAACTAACTCTTGAACTTCTTCTTTAGCTTCATCACATCCTGCAACATCAGAAAAAGTAATTTTAACTTGATCTTCAGGTAACATTCTAGCTTTACTCTTCCCAAAAGACATAGCTCCTTTTCCACCACCAACTTGCATTTGTCGCATAAAAAAGACCCATACTCCAATTAATAATAGCATAGGAAACCATGAAATAAAAATAGCAGTAAAAAAACTTTGTTCTTCTGGTGCAGCACCAATAATTTTTACGTTTTTTACTAATAAATTATCTAATAGTTTCGGATCACTGATTGGAATATAAGTTATATATCTTCCATTATCTTTTCTAATAATATTCATTTCACGTCCGCTAATATGAACTTCGCGAACCTGATCCTGATTCACATCTGATAAAAAAGTTGAATAATCAATTTTACGATTATTAATATTATTAGCACTAAAATTTTGAAAAATGGACATTAATACCACTGCGATTACTAACCAAAGCATCAGGTTTTTAGCCATGTCACTCAAGAGACTAACCTCACATTTACAACTTATTTAAAAAATAGCATTTTGGTTACTACATTTTTCGACCAGATGCTAGAATATAAACTTCTCTTGAACGTGCCCGAGAAGAATTTGGTTTACATATTTTAACTTTTGAAAATGTCACATGAACATCTTGAATAAACGAATTAAACTCTTGTCCATAAAACGATTTTACTAATAAACTACCACCTTTTGATAATACTTTTATAGACATTTTTAATGCTAATTTACTAAGCAAAATAGCTTGAATATGATCAATAAAATAATGTCCTGTCATATTTGGAGCCATATCAGATATAATTACATGAACTTTTTTATGACATAAATAGGTTTCTATAAAGTTAAAAAAACATTTGTTTTTAATATTTCCTTGAAAAAATACAACATCCTTAATAGGTAGCATAGGACGCATGTCACATGCTATTACACGTCCCTTCTTCCCTACTCTTTTGACAGCGTACCCCGACCAACTTCCTGGAGAAGAACCCAAATCTACTACTGTCATTCCAACTTTTAAAAAATTATTTGAAGACTGTATATCATCCAATTTAAACCAAGCTCTTGACCGAATATCACTTTTATTTTTGTGAACTTGTTTCACATATTTATCTTTGAAATGTTCGTTTAACCAACGATTTGAACTAGAAGAACGTTTTTTAGACATAATATACAAATAATAAATATTATTTTTTCAAATAAATTAATCATAAATAGTATAACTCAATCTTTATCAAAAAATAATTTCTCTACTTCTAAAAAACTATAACACTCATACGCATTTACATCTAAAATAATATTTTAGTTATATTCAATTTTTAATATTTTATATTTTACATCACCTACAGGTGTTTTTATCGTAGCTACATCAGAAACTTTTTTACCTACCAATCCTCTAGACATAGGTGAATTAATAGAAATTAACTTTCGTTTAAAATTAGACTCATCATCTCCTACAATACGATATGTAAATTCCTGATTACTAGTTAAATTTAATATAGTAACTGTAGAACCGAAAATAATTACTCCATTATTTTTTACTTTAGTTATATCTATAATTCGAGCTTTAGACAATTTTAATTCAATTTCTTTAATTCTTCCTTCGCAAAAACCCTGCTCTTCTCTTGCAGCATGATATTCAGAATTTTCTTTTAAATCACCATGTTGCCTAGCTTCTATTATTGACTTTATAATCTTAGGTCTCTTTATTGTTTTCAACATTTCAAGTTCTTTACGGAGTTTTTCAACACCCAATATAGTCATTGGAATTTGATCATTCATATAAAATGCCTCATGAAGTATTTAATGTTGTCTCAAATTTCTAATGTTAGTTTAGTATTGGTTTAGAATTGACACTCTGTAAACAATAATACTATATTAATGATTAAACTTGAAATTCAAAATTATTTAATACTACAACAATATAAACTATACTTAATATTATAATATTTAATACTGTCTTTAAATTTACTTTATAATTCTTATAAAATAAATTTTTAGAGTAAAACATTAATTATTTAATAATAATTTCAATTTAAAATATTTATCAACATTTCAAAAATATAACATTTCCTAAAAAAATCTAAAAAAAGAAAAAACTTTACATACAAATTTTTTTATTTAAATTGCTTAAAGTTTTACAAAATATTCACAATCTTATCTAAAATATTACGCTAAAATTATATTAAATTTACAATTTTAGTATATATTCACACTACATCTTCTGATATTATATATCATATTTATTACATAACAAAACAAATTATGACTATTACTAACACAATTAAATCTCTATTAAAAAAAAAAATACCATTAACCGTGATACATGTAACTGGCGATAATAAACATATAAATATCACAGCTGTTAGCGATATCTTTAATAATATAAATACGCTGCGACGACAACAAATAATTTATAAACCTTTAATGCCCTATATTATAAATAAAACTCTTCACGCTATTTCAATCAAAACATATTCTTTACAAGAATGGAAAAATAAATAAACATTTTAATAAATAAGCTAATGAATAGATTTCATATATCTGGACCGAAAAACTTATCTGGTGAAATTAAAATATCTGGCTCAAAAAATGCAGCCTTACCTATACTATTAACGTCACTATTGATATCTGAACCTATAAAACTAAAAAACGTTCCTAAATTAACAGATATCATGTATGCAATAAAAATATTAACTAAATTAGGTGTAAAAATAAAAGTTGAAAAAAAGGTATTATATATTGATGCAAAAACAATAGCAATATGTACAATACCTGATTATTTAACCAAGAAAACACGAGCTTCTATTTGGATATTAGGGCCACTATTAGCTAGATTTGGACAAGCTAAAATATCTCTTCCAGGGGGATGTAAAATAGGAAAAAGAAAAATTGATTTACATTTATCAGGATTAAAAAAACTAGGTGCTAATATCGCTATAAAAAATAATTATATCATTGGTTCAGTAATAACAAAACTCATAGGAAACACTATAGTATTACCTATTGCAAGTGTAGGAGCTACAATTACTATTATGAGTGCAGCAACCATAGCTACTGGAATAACTATTATTAATAATGCAGCACGCGAACCAGAAATAATTGATGTAGCCAATTTTCTCAATAAATTAGGAGCTAAAATTATTGGTGCAGGCAGTAAAAACATTTTTATTACAGGAGTATTAAAATTACACGGTGGTTCATATACAATTATGCCAGATAGAATTGAAACAGGTACTTTTTTAGTAGCTGCTGCTATTTCTAATGGTTCCATTATCTGCCATAATACTAAACCTAATGTACTTATCAATTTAACTAAAAAATTATGTGAAACAGGAGCACAAATAAAAACTGGAACTAATTGGATTAGTTTAAATATGAAAGGGATTTATTCTAAAGCTATTAATATTAAAACAGCACCATACCCAGGGTTTCCAACAGATATGCAAGCTATATTTAGCTTATTAAATTTAGTATCACATGGAAATAGCATAGTTACTGAAACAATATTTGAAAACCGATTTTCATATGTTTCTGAACTAAAAAAAATGGGTGCAAAAGCTCAAATAAAAAATAATTCACTTTTTTGTTATGGAGTAAAAAAATTATATTCTGCTACAGTATTTGCATCTGACTTACGTTCTTGTGCTAGTTTAATTTTAGCAGGTTGTATTGCAGATGGAACTACTATCGTAAAAAATATACATTACATTAAACGAGGATATGAACGATTTCAAGAAAAATTACAATCTATTGGAGCAAAAATATGCAACTAAATTATAAAATTCTTTATAATTTAAGCAATCAATTCATATTTTGGAACTATTTAAAGTTCTAAATTTTTTAAAATATTAAAAAGTTATATTCTACTTTTAACGATTTTTTAAGATGTATAATAATTACATACACAAATTTATCTTTAACAACAATTAAACTTATTTTTTTAACTAAATTTAATTAAACTACTATTTCAATCTTGTTGTTTTAAATACTTATATTTATAAGGAATCCTATGTACGCAATTTTTAAAAGTGGTGGAAAACAACACAAAGTTATAAAAGGACAAACTATTAGATTAGAAAAAATAAATCAATCTATAGGAACACAAATAAAGTTTAAAAAAATATTAATGTGTTGCAATGGTACACATATTACAATAGGAAAACCACATATACATAATAATTTTATATTAGCAAATATAATTAATCATGGACGACATAAAAAAATTAAAATTATCAAATTTAATCGTCGAAAACATTATAAAAAACAACAAGGACATCGTCAAAATTTTACTGATGTATTAATTACAAACATACATAATAATTATAGAGAACAAAACAATGGCTCATAAAAAAGCAGGTGGGTCAAGTAGAAACGGAAGAGACTCACATTCAAAAAGATTAGGAGTAAAACATTTCGGAGGAGAAACAATACGTTCGGGTAGTATTATTGTTCGTCAAAGAGGTACAAAATTTCATGCAGGAAATAATGTTGATTGCGCTAAAGATCATACTTTGTTTGCAACATCTCAAGGCAAAGTAAAATTTGAAAAAAAAGGAAAATGCAATAGAACATACGTTAGCATAATACCTGAATAATAATATTTTAATATTATAAATGATGTTAGTAAAAAGAAATTAACACAAAACACAAATATCATAAATATTTAGTTACATCAATTAATTAGAACGAATTTTATATTTTATTAGAAATAATACATCTCCATATGTATTATTTCGAAAACAATTCTATTAATTACTAATTAATATTATTTGTTATTAAAATATAACAAACTTTATATATTATTTTCTAATTTCTTAATTTTAAGAGATAAAAATGAAATTCCTTGATAAAGCTATAATTCATGTAATCGCAGGAAACGGAGGACATGGGCGAACTAGTTTCAGAAGAGAAAAATACATTCCTAAAGGCGGGCCAGATGGCGGAGATGGTGGTAATGGGGGTAATGTATGGTTACAAACGGTAACAAATTTAAATACTTTAATTGACTTTAAATTTACCAAAATATTTAAAGCACAAGATGGACAACAGGGATTCAATAAGAAAAAAACAGGAAAAAAGGGTTCAGACATTGTCATTCAAATTCCTATAGGTACTAAAATTATTGATCATAACACAAATGAAATAATAGAAGATATGATTCAAGATAAACAACTAGTCTTAGTAGCTAAAGGTGGATGGCATGGACTAGGAAATACAAGATTTAAGTCATCTACCAATAGAATTCCAATAAAACATACTAAAGGGACACAAGGAGAATTTAGAATACTAAGATTAGAACTAATATTAATAGCTCACGTAGGTACGTTAGGATTACCAAACTCCGGAAAATCTACATTAGTAAGAAATATTTCCAATGCCAAAACTAAAATAGCTAATTACCCTTTTACAACATTAAAACCTGTTTTAGGAACAGTAAAAATTAATCATAAAGAATTCTTTGTAATTGCTGACATACCTGGGCTAATTCAGGGTGCATCTCACGGGATTGGATTAGGTTATCAATTTTTAAAACATTTAGAGCGTTGTCATTTGTTATTACATATTATTGATATATCTCAAATAAATTTTAAAAATACTATTACTAATATACATGTTATATTAGATGAATTAAAAACATATAACAAAATCTTACATAATAAACCTATATGGTTTGTATTCAATAAAATTGACTTAATTGATGATATTGATATAAACACCAAACTAAAATCGATTTTAGAAAAATTAGGAAGTATACAACAATATTTTTTAATATCAGCTATTAAAAAAACTGGGTTAAAAAAAATAGTAAAAAAAATCTACGATTTCTTAAAAAACAAAAACTTATTGTAAAAATAATATATAATACCACCGACATAATATTTTAAAATCAATACATACACTTTTTACTATGCAATATTTAAAACAATTCATATAACTTAATGTAACTTTTAAAACTATATTCAGACTCGTTAAAGTTTTTTAAAACTAAATTAAAAAAACAACATAAAATCAAACCCGGGGTTGTACCGGGTCTTTATAAATATTTGTTAATTATAAATTAAAAATATTAACGTTTTGAAAACTGCGGTCGTTTTCTTGCCTTACGAAATCCTACTTTTTTGCGCTCTACTTGTCTAGAATCCCGAGTAATAAAACCAAGTTTTCGTAATTCATTGCGAAAAGATGAATCATATTTTATTAATGCACGAGAAATTCCGTGACGAATAGCACCTACTTGTCCTGAAATACCACCACCTTTTACTGTAATATATAAATCACATTTCTTGGACATATTCACAAATTCTATCGGTTGCAAAATTATCAAACGCGCAGTTCTTCTACTAAAATAATTATTTAATTTACGATTATTAATCGTAATATTTCCAGTTCCAGTTTTTAAAAATACACGAGCAGAAGAACTCTTTCTTCTGCCAGTACCATATTGATACATATTTTCCATATTTATTCCTAATTAAATATTCAAAATCTTTGGATTTTGCGCTGAATGATTATGGTTGTCGTTAGCGTATACTTTCAATTTTTTAAACATAGAACGACCTAACGGTCCTTTTGGAAGCATCCCTCTAACTGCAATTTCAATTATTCTCTCAGGATAACGATGTAACATATCCTTAAATGCTATTTTTTTTAATCCTCCAACATATCCTGTATGATGATAATAAAATTTATCAGTACATTTTTTTCCCGTAACCTTAATGTTTTTAGCGTTAATCACTATTAAATAATCACCAATATCAACATGCGGGGTATATTCAACTTTATGTTTACCACGTAATCTAGATGCAATATTTGTTGCTAATCGACCTAATATTTTCCCTGTAGCATCAATGCAATACCACATTTTTTTGAAATCATTAGATTTAGCAGAAAAACTTTTTATATACATTTTTATTCCTATGGATTTTAATTACAAATTAAATTTATTTTTTTGAAATATTATAAGTTGTAATTTAATAATGTTATTATGTTATATCATTTCATTGTAGACAATTAAAATTCTTAATTTTAATTAGAAATGTTTTAAAATACTTAAGATGTAAAAATAATACAAAAATGTATATAAATTTATATTATTTAACATATTATATTTATTTACTCGTAACTTAATATATTTACAAAATTCTATACTTTTTATCATTAAATGTTTATTTAAATTATATTAAATTTAATATATACATAAAAAAAAATAAAATATTTATAATAAACATATTAAAATATTTAAAAGGCAGTAAAACATGACATTAAAAAATGCTTTACTAGCATTCAGAAACGCCATTAATATTTTAGATAAAAATTTAATTAATCTTTTGGCAAAACGTAAACAACTATCCTTAAATATAGCCCATACCAAAGTCAAAAATAACTATCCAGTGAGAGATATTGAACGAGAACAAATGTTATTGAAAAATCTTACAATATTAGGAGAAAAACATTTTCTTAATAAAAAATATATTGAAAGTTTATTTTCAATTATTCTTGAAGATTCAGTATTGACTCAAAAAAAATGGATAAAAAAATATAACCTAAACAAGTATAAATTGGAAAAAATCTCATTTTTAGGTTCTTTTGGATCTTATTCGCACCTAGCAGCACAAAAATATGCTAAAAAACATTCAAAAATATTAACTGACAAGATCTATAAAAATTTTTCTGATGTAATTACTTCAGTCGAACAGCAGCAATCAACTTATGCTATTTTACCAATTGAAAATCAATCTTCTGGATTAATTATAGAAGTATATAAGTTGTTACAAAAAACCCCTTTGTTCATAATTGGAAATATTTACATTCATGCAAACCATTGTTTATTAGCAAAAAAATATACTCCAATACTTAAAATACAAAAAATTTACAGTCATATACAACCATTTAAACAATGTAGCAAATTTATCAGCCTTTTTCCCAACTGGAAATTAAGCAATACTACTAGTACATCAGAAGCTATACAACATGTTGCAAAAGAAAATGATAACACTATAGCCGCATTAGGAAATGAATCTTATGGTGAATTAAATAAATTAGAAGTTATAGCAAAAAACATTTCAAATAAACGTAATAACATTACTCAATTTATTATACTAGCACAAAAAAAAACATATATAACAAACAAAAAAACTCATTTAAAAACAATAATACTGATTTCAAAAAAAAATGAAAATTGCGAAAAAATAATACGAAATATACTTCATAAAAATAAAATTACTTTATTAAAATTAAAATATTATGTCACATCTAAAGTTCTTCTAGAAAAAATATTTTTTATTGAAATAGAAAATATCTATTGTATAAAACATATTCTAAAACAATTTACTATAGAAATTAAATGTATAAAAATATTAGGGTGTTTTTAAAAAAAAAGTTAGTGTCTGCGATACTAAAAATTAAAATATAATCAAAATGCTCTATTTTCTCCATTTTTATGAGAAATAGAGCAAAAAAATTTATTTTTGTATCAAAATAATATTTGATAAAAATTTTAAAATTTATATAATAACCAATTTATTTAATACCTTATAATTTTTTTATGTGATCGAAAACATAATTACGAATAACAATTTTAATATAAAGTCTATCTAATACCGGAGCGAACATTATGTTTAATAATCTAACACAACGTTTTTTAAAAATTATTAAAAAAATATCTAATAAAGGAAGATTAACCGAAAAAAATATTAAAGAAACATTACGCGAAATAAGAATAGCTCTATTAGAAGCTGATGTAGCATTACCTGTCGTAAAAAACTTTATACCATCAATACAAAAAAGCGTAATCGGAAATCAAGTAAACAAAAGTCTTACTCCTGGACAAGAATTAATTAAAATAGTTAAAAAAGAATTAACTTTAATATTAGGAAAAGAAAATCATTCTTTAAACTTATCTGTTACTCCTCCAGCAATAATATTAATGATTGGTTTGCAAGGATCTGGGAAAACTACTACAACAGCTAAATTAGGACAATTAATCAGAACAAAATATAAAAAAAAGGTAATAGTCACTTCGATTGATATATATAGATTAGCCGCAATAAAACAATTAAAAATGCTATCAAAACAAGCAAAAATAAGCTTTTTTCCATCTAATAATACACAAAGTCCAAAAGATATTGTTCAACATGCTATACAACATGCAAAATTAAAATTTTATGATGTCCTATTAATAGACACAGCAGGAAGATTACAAATTGACAAAAAAATGATGAACGAATTACTAGATGTTTATAACATTAGTCATCCAATTGAAACATTTTTTGTAGCCGATGCAATGTTTGGTCAAGATTCAATAAACGTAATTAATGAATTTAATAAATACTTGCCTGTTTCCAGTTTCATCATAACTAAAACAGATAGCGATACTAGAGCTGGAATAATTTTATCCATAAAATATTTAACTAAAAAACCAATTAAATTTATAGGAACAGGAGAAAAACTAGAAGAATTAGAACTATTTTATCCTGATAGAATTGCATCACGAATTTTAGGCATGGGAGATATGCTATCTTTAATAGAAAACATAGAAAATAAAATTGATAAAAAACATATTAAAAAATTTTCAAATACAATCAAAAAATATAACACATTTAATTTTAATGACATGTTATTGCATATCAATCAAATAAAAAAAATTGGAGGAGTTAACTCAATACTCGGAAAATTACCTAAAACACAAACAATATTTAATTCTTTCCAAAATAACATAGATGAAAACATATTATTAAAAATGAAAACCATCATTAATTCTATGACAATTTCTGAAAGACATCAACCTGAACTAATTAAAGGATCACGAAAACGACGCATCTCTCTTGGATCCGGGATACCAATACCAGAAATTAACCAATTATTAAAACAATTTAACAACATAAAAAAAATTATGAAAACTATTAAAAAAGGCGGGGTAACTAAAATAATGCAAGGAATAAACAATATTATTAAAAACAAATTTTAAAAAAAAACATTATATCACGTTAGAAAATATTATTATTTTAATATATAATACCTTCAAGACAATCAAAAAGTGTATTATTTTCGAGGAAAATATGGTAAAAATTCGTTTAGTAAGATTAGGAGCAAAAAAACGTCCATTTTATAAAATAGTAATAGCTGACAGTAGATATCCTAGAAATGGAAAATTCATTGAAAAAATAGGTTTTTTTAAGCCGTTATTGAGCATAAAACATCCGCCACAAATATGCATAAATACTCTTAGAATAACACATTGGATAAAAAATGGTGCGATTATGTCCAAACGAGTTAAAAAATTAGTAAAAATACATTCTTATATTAATAAAAAAATAAAATAACAATTTTAATTATTAAAACAATGACAAAAAAATTCCTAAATATACATTTAACAATTGCTAAATTTGGAGCAGCTCACGGAATATTAGGATGGATACGAGTTTTTTCTTATACAGAAAAAAAAGAAAACATATTTGATTATGTGCCTTGGTTTATTAAGAAAGAACAAAAAATAATCAAAATTCTTCCAAAATACTGGAAAATTTTAAAGAAAACATTTTTAGTAAAAATTAACGACGTCAATAATCGATCTATGGCTCAGAAACTGACCAATTATGATATACTAATTAATCAAAAAACGTTACCTAAACTAAATAATAATGAATATTACTGGAAAGATATTGTTGATTGTACAGTATTTGACACTAATTTTATAAAATTAGGAAGGGTATCTGAACTAATTCGAACACCATCAAATGACATTTTAGTTGTAAAAGCATCAAACATAAAAAATATATCCCAAAATGACATGTTAATACCGTTTCTGCATCCACAAATCATCTCAGAAGTTAACATCAATAACAAAAAAATCGTAATAAAAAATTGGAAACAAACTTTTGAATAATACTTCCCTTCTAAATAAAAAACTATTGCTAATAAATGTAATCAGTATTTTTCCAAAAATGTTTGATATAATAAAAGATTACGGAATTACTAAAAGAGCAATACAAAAACATTTAGTTAAAATAAATGTTTTAAATCCTAGAAAATTTACTAAAAATAAATATAAAAATATTGATGATCGCCCATATGGTGGTGGTCCAGGAATGATAATGACCGCTGAACCACTATTTTTAGCTATAAATCAAGCTAAATCATTATCAAGCAACCCAGTCAAAGTTTTTTATTTATCACCTCAAGGAAAAAAATTAGATCAAAGTAAAATTATGGAATTATCTCATCAAAAACACATAATTTTATTGTGTGGGAGATATGAAGGCATAGATGAAAGATTGCTAATTAGTAAAATAATTGATGAAGAAATATCTATTGGAGATTATGTTTTAAGCGGAGGAGAATTACCAGCCATGGTCTTAATTGACTCAATATGTCGTGTAACTCCTGGAGTACTAAAAAATTCTAAAGCTATTCAAGAAGATTCATTTTATAATGGATTATTAGACTATCCTCATTATACTAGACCAAAATGTTTCAATTGTATAAAAATCCCTAATATCTTATTATCTGGAAATCATAGTGAAATTAAACGTTGGAGGTTAAAACAATCGTTAACAAAAACATGGCTAAAAAGACCAGATTTATTAAACAAATTAATTCTTACAAAAGAACAAGAATCAATATTACATGAATGTCAATCCAAAATGGATAAACCAAAAATTTAAAATTAAAAATTAAAAATTTAGAGCCAAATCTATGAATTATATTCAAAAATACGAAAAAAAACAAATTAAAAAAACGATTCCAATCTTTAAATCTGGAGATACAATTATAATCAAAGTATGGATAGTAGAAGGTACAAAAAAAAGAATCCAATTATTCGAAGGTATTGTAATAGCTATTAGAAACAGAGGTTTTAATTCATCTTTTTGTGTAAGAAAAGTTTCTAATGGCGAAGGTATTGAACGCGTTTTTCCAAAATATTCTCCAATAATTGAAGAAATAATTGTAAAGCGACATGGTGATGTTAAAAAATCAAAATTGTATTATTTACGTAATAGAATTGGAAAGTCAGCTAAAATTAGAGAACTAATAAGTAAAAAAACATCATAAAAAATAAAATACTATATGTTATTCTTAGATTTTAAAAACTATTCATGCAGTCTAATATTTAAATTATAGCTGCATGAAATATGAAATACGCTTTTTAATTAATATTAACATACACATCGCTCTTAATAAAAAGATACTAACCTTTAAATCGTACCTCCAACTGTAAGATTATTTAATTTTATAGTAGGTTGTCCAACACCAACTGGTATACTTTGTCCATTTTTTACGCAAATACCAACACCCTCATCAATTTTAAGATCATTTCCTACCATAGAAATTTCCTTCATAACATCAATTCCTGAACCAATTAACGTAACATTTTTGATCGATTTACCTATCTTTCCTTGTTTTATTAAATACGCTTCTGATGTAGAAAACACAAATTTTCCAGAAGTAATATCTACTTGACCGCCACTAAAATTTAATGCATAAATTCCATAATCAATACTACAAATAATTTCTTTGGGGTTAAATGGACCAGATAGCATATATGTATTCGTCATACGAGGTAAAGGTAAATGAGCATATGATTCTCTTCTACCATTTCCAGTAAGATCCATTTCCATCAAACGAGCATTTGTTTTATCTTGAAGATATTTTTTCAAAATACCGTTTTTTATTAATATATTATATTGTCCAGGTGTTCCTTCATCATCAATAGTTAACGATCCTCTTCTATCTTTTAGAGTTCCATCATCAACTATAGTACACAATTCTGATGCTACTTGACGTCCAATTTTATTAGCAAAAACCGATGTACCTTGACGATTAAAATCCCCTTCTAAACCATGCCCAACCGCTTCATGCAATAAAACTCCTGGCCATCCTGAGCCTAATACTACAGGAAAAGTACCTGAAGGCGCTTCTTGCGCTGATAAATTAATTAATGCAATTCTTGCTGCTTCACATGCATAATATTCTGCTAAAATTTTTCCTGATTTATGCTTATTTAAAAAAAAGGAATAACCAGAACGACTTCCACCCCCACTAACACCACGCTCAAATTTTCCCTTATCATTAACTAAAACATTAATAGACAAACGTATTAAAGGACGAATATCAGCTGCTAAATTACCATCAGAAGTGGCTATTAACACTTCATCATAACTACTACTTAATTCAGCATTAACACTAACTACTCTATGATCATAATTTTTTGCAACACAATTTATGCGATTCAATATCTCAAGCTTTTTTTGTGTATCAATACTTGTTAATGGATTACAAGACGTATATATAGGTTTTGTTCTTGTTGTTGTCAATGGACAAACATTTTTTGTAATAGCTTTTACATCTAAGATACTCATTGCCAATTTAGAACTCGAAATCAACGAATTAAAGGTAATATCATTAGAATACGAAAAACTAGTTTTATCTCCTAATACAATTCTAACGCCTACGCCTTGATTAATATTATAAGTACCTTCTTTAATAATGCTATTTTCCAAAATCCACGATTCATGAATAATTGACTGAAAATATATATCAGAATAATCTATTTTTTTCTCTAAAATATCACTCAAAATTGAAAAAACATTTTGATAATTAATATCATTTTTAAATAACAAATGTTCAGCTACTGATTCAAGAATCATTTTTGCTCACTTTTTAAAATAAATCAAAAAATATTTAAAATAAAATAATTTTTATTGAGTTTTAATATAAAAAAAACAGTATATATATATGTACTTTATCATATATAAATTTAATAAAATAAACGTTATTAGATCAACTATTATTTAACAAAAATATTCTAAATATGTTTGAAGAATAAAATTAAAACTAAATTAAAAATAAATTAATAATTATTATATATATGTTTTGATAATTACGCTACAATAAATACTATATAGAATAATTTTTATAAAAATAATTTATAACATCTTTAAATAAAAAAAATAATATAAATTATTATTAATAAAAGTAACAAGAGAACATATATGAAAGAACTATTTAACATCTTATTAATAAACGGTCCTAATCTTAATTTATTAGGACATAGAGAACCAAAAATTTACGGAAATACTACATTATCACAATTAACACACGCATTAACAAAAGAAGCAACTACCTTTAACATACATTTGCATCATATTCAATCTAATTCAGAAAGTACGTTAATTAATAAAATACACAACTCAAAAAATAATATTAATTATATCATAATAAATGCAGGAGCATTTTCGCATACTAGTATTGCACTTAGGGACGCGCTAATAGGAATTAATATACCCTTTATTGAAGTTCATATTTCTAATATTTATACTCGAGAAAATTTCAGATCACATTCTTGGTTATCTGATATTTCATCTGGAGTTATTTGTGGGTTAGGATTAGATGGTTATTTTTGGGCTTTAAGAACAGCAATAAAAAGAATAAAAAAAATTAGTACTTTACAAGTATAAATTTAAATATATATATTTTTTAAATAAATAAAAATTATAAAAAACTCAATAATTTTACTGTTGATTATTTTAAATCAAAAAATTTTATTTTATACAAAATTCTTATAACGTCATGTAAAAACACACGTATTTATTATTAAATATTTTTGTTTAATAATGCAATTAAATTCAACATATCTCTCGGTAAAGTGCTATTCCATTCCATCAAATGTTTAGTTACAGGATGATACAAACACAATCTACTAGCATGTAAAGCTTGACGAGGAAATTTCTTAACTTGTTCTAATAAAGTTAACGAAATGTTTTTATAAAATTTAAATTTATTCCCATATGTTTTATCCCCTACTAACGGAAAATTAATATATAACATATGTGTTCGAATCTGATGTGTACGCCCAGTTTCTAATATTATTTTTAAATGTGTATGGTGCGTAAAACGTTTTAAAATTCTATAATGCGTTATTGCTCTTTTGCCACATTTATTTACTATCATAGTAGTCCTTTTAATAGGATTCCTAATAATAGATTTAACTATAGTTCCTCCAGAAATTACTTTTCCGTACACTATTGCTTGATATTCTCTAATAACTTTTTTACATTTTATTTGATCAATTAAAGCCATATAAGACAAATTATTTTTAGCAATCACCATTAATCCGGTGGTATCTTTGTCTAATCTATGCACAATACCTGCTCGGGGAATATTAAAAAACGTACTATCTCTATGTAACAAAGCATTCAATAATGTTCCACTTGTATTTCCTGCTCCTGGATGAACAACAAAATTGTCTTGCTTATTTATAACTAAAATATCATCATCTTCATAAATAACATTTAAAAAAATATTTTCAGCTTGATAATCATTTTTCGCTTTAAATTTTAAATTGATCGATATAATATCTTTATATAAAACTTTTGCGTCCGGTTGATCAAGTATACGTCCATTAACACACACATCTTTGCTTAAAATATGTCTTTTTAAGATAGTTCTAGAATGCTTTTTAAATAAACTTGCTAATACTTGATCTAAACGATTTTTGAGCAAAGATATTTTAGGTACTATTGCAATTAATTTAAGTTTATTTTGCATAAAATTATTTCCAATAATAAATATACTTCTAAAACTAAGAATTTAAAAACTAAAAAATATAAATACTAAAGCTTATACTGTGCTTTAAACATTCCATTACTTTTAAAATATAATTAATTATATTTTCAATTTAAAAATATGAGAACTATCAAAAATAAAACAGTTCTTAATATAAATTAATTACAAACTATTAATTTTGAATACAAAATATAACTATTTACAACTTAAATATTAAATCACTCAATATTTATATTACACTAAAATGTTAAAAAACATCAAAAACTTGAAAATAATTTAGTAAAATATTCCATGTATATTATTATTATCTAGGAAATAATATGATTTACACTTCTAATGAAATATGTCAAATGTTTTTAAATTTTTTTTACAAAAAAGGTCATACCATTTTGCCTGGAAGTACATTAATCCCTAATAATGATCCGTCATTGTTATTCACAAATTCTGGAATGAATCAATTTAAAGATATTTTTATACAAAAAAATTATAATTTTAAATATAATCGAGTGACTACCTTACAAAATTGTTTGCGGACTGGTGGTAAACATAATGATTTTGAAAACGTTGGTTATACTCCACAACATCATACATTTTTTCAAATGTTGGGAAATTTTAGTTTTCGAGATTATTTTAAATTAGACGCTATATTATATGCTTGGAAATTTCTTACATCTAAAGAACAACTAAACTTATCTAAAGAAAAATTATGGATTACAGTATACCAAGATGACTTAGAATCTTATAATATTTGGAAAAACATAATTAAAATTGATAAACATAAAATTATAAAAATAGGTAATAAATACAATAGCTCTGATTCAGATAATTTTTGGCAAATGGGAGAAATTGGGCCGTGCGGGCCTTGTACAGAAATTTTTTATGATTATGGTAATACTTTACCAGGAACAATACCTGGAAACAACGGATGCAATGTACCAAGATTCGTAGAAATATGGAACATTGTATTTATTCAATTCAATAAACTTAGCAATGGAAAACTCATAAAATTAACTGAATCTTATGTAGATACAGGAATGGGTTTAGAACGCATATCAGCAGTTATAAATAATGTAACATCAAACTACGAAATTGACTTATTTAAACCATTAATTAAACATATTCTAGAACTTAGCACCGTTAATACACCTAAGAATAAATCTATATATGTAATTGCAGATCATATTAGAGCTTGTTCTTTTATTATATCAGAAAATATTATTCCATCAAATGAAAAACATGGATATGTTTTAAGAAGAATTATTCGAAGAGCTATCAGACATGGACACAATTTAGGTATAAAAAGTTTATTTTTACATAAATTAATACCTACGCTAATAAATACTATGGGGAAATTTAATCCAGTTTTAAAAAAACAACAAAATAAAATTGAAAATGTACTAAAATTAGAAGAACAAAAATTTATTGAAACATTAGAAAAAGGTTTAAAATTATTACATAAAGAACTAAAACAAATTCAACCAAAACATGTTTTAAGCGGTAAACTAGCATTCAATTTGTATGATACATTTGGGTTTCCTATAGACTTAACGATAGATATTTGCAAAGAACATAATATTTCTATTAATATTATGGAATTCAAAAGATATTTAAATCAACACAAACAAAATAGCATAAATAAAAATTTCTTAAATACAAGAAATGCCTACTATATTGAAGATAATAATATAAACATAAAAACACACTTTGTAGGATACCAGTTTAATAAAACACAATCTATCATAAATAACATTATTATTAAAAATAATAAAAAAACTTTACAAATTAATGATTATCAAAACAGCATATTATTTTTAAATGAAACTCCATTTTATGGAGAATCAGGTGGACAAATTGGAGATTCAGGTATAATTCATAATAAAACTGGAAAATTTATAGTAAATTGTACAAAAATGTTCGGGAATATTATTGGACATGTTGGTACTTTAGCATCAGGATACTTGAATATACATGATACTGTATGTGCTGAAATAAATCTCCCAAAAAGAAAATCTATCCAAATAAACCATACAGCTACTCATTTGTTGCACGCATCACTTCGAAAAATATTAGGAAAACACGTATTTCAAAAAGGATCTTTCATTTCCGATCAAAGTTTAAAATTTGATTTTTCTCACAACGCTCCTATGAATTTACGTGAAATTCAAGAAGTAGAAAATATAATCAATAAAAAAATACAAAAAAATATTTCCGTTAGCACAACATTAACTACTTTACAAGAAATACAAAATAAAAAGGTCATGGCATTATTTCAAGACAAATATAAAGATAAAGTACGCATGATTTCTATTAACGATTTTTCAGTAGAATTATGCGGAGGTACACACACAAAATATACAGGTGACATTGGTTTATTCAAAATTACTTCTGAAATTAGTATATCATCAGGAATTAGAAGAATCGAAGCAGTTACAGGTAAACATGCAATATCTATTATACATCATCAAGAAAAAACCATTAACAACATTGCTAATATGTTAAATTCTAAAACAAATAATATTGAACAAACAATTACAAAACTATTAAATAACAATATTCACTTAAAAAAACAGATATATACTTTATATAATCAAAATATTTATAATATAGTTAATTCATTAAGCAAACATAATATCTTAATAAAAGACGTCAACATAATTATAAAAAATTTAAAAAATGAAAACCTACTATCATTAAGAAATATAGTCGATAAATTAAAAAACAGGTTTAAATGTAGTGTTATAATTATTTCTAGCATAATTAATAATAAATCTATCATTATTGTTGGAGTAACACGCAACGTTACTGATAGAATTTCAGCATTGGATATACTAAATAAACTGACAAAAAAATTAGGAGGCCGGGGAGGCGGAAAAAATAATATAGCAGAAGGAGGAATAAAAAATTTAATATCACTTCCAATAGAACTCAAAAAAATAAAAACGTGGATTAGTTCTAGATTATAAATTATATCATGTAATTACTAAAATTTTTAAAATACATTAAAACTAATATTAAATAAATATAATATCAATGTTTTCTAATTAATAATATTTTATCTATAGTTTGTGTTTAGCCTTGTATTTATGCATAAAGCCAAAAAATGGATAGGCACAATCTCTGTTATATTTTTAAGGAAAAAAAATGCTTATTTTAACTCGTCGAGTTGGCGAAACACTTATAATCGGTGACAATATATCTATAACTGTATTAGGAGTAAAAGGGAATCAAGTGCGAATTGGAGTTAACGCTCCAAAAGAAATATCAGTACATAGAGAAGAAATTTACCAAAGAATTCAAACTGAAAAAAAAACACAAACTCAATAACTATTAATAAATTCAGCGTCTTGCTTAATAAAAAAGCAAGATGCTGTTACTATGAATTCGTGAACATTATAAACTAACACTATTTAAAACAATAGGTATTTATTTATTATAAATATATGATATAATTATACTTTAGATACGAAAATATACTTTTTTACACTTCTAAATCCTACAAAGGTGAGATGGCCGAGAGGCTGAAGGCACTCCCCTGCTAAGGGAGTATGTAAAATAAATTGCATCGAGGGTTCGAATCCCTCTCTCACCAAAAATAAAATAATTATTAAAATTAGCATCCGTAGTTCAGTTGGATAGAGCACTCGGCTACGAACCGAGAGGTCGGAGGTTCAAATCCTTCCGGATGCATAAGAAAAATAATTCAATTCTAAACTCTATTTAAGTTTATTTTTAAAGTATACTTTTATACAAAAATTATATAAAATTTTATGTATTACACATATTTTTTAACATATTATTTTTATAATAATTTATTGAGAGGTAAATTTGATTCCAAAAATCTACAAAAAAATTAAATGGCTGCAATCTAATCCATTAATATTAAAAAAAATATTAAGAGGTATTGAACGTGAAGCATTAAGAACTGATATACATGGAACAATAATTAATACAGCTTATCCTCAAGACAAAATAGGATCAGCACTTACACATAAATGGATAACAACTGATTTTTCTGAATCATTATTAGAATTTATTACTCCAACTAACGCAAGTACTAACTATATATTAAAATTTTTAAACGATACTCATAAATTTGTAAATGATAATCTTATTCAAGAATATTTTTGGCCATTCAGCATTCCTCCTTGTAAAAAATACATGCATTCTATAAAATTGTCTAAATATGGAACATCTAATCTAGGACAAGTTAAAACTTTATATAGAAAAGGATTAAAACATCGTTATGGAATATTAATGAATATTATCTCAGGAGTACACTATAACTTTTCATTACCAAGAATATTTTGGAATCATTGGAAAAAAATACATCATAAAAATACTCAATATAACACTACTTCAGAAGGATATTTATGCTTAATTCGTAACTATTATAAATTTGGATGGATCATACCTTATTTGTTTGGAGCCTCTCCAGCTGTAGAACCACTATTCATTAAAAATAAAAAACATAATTATAAATTTAAAAAACACCATGGCATGCTATATTTACCATGGTCTACTTCTTTAAGATTAAGTGATTTAGGGCATACGAATCAATCCATAAAAAAACTAAAACTAACTTTTAACTCTTTATCTGAATATGTTTTAGCATTAGAACACGGCATAAAAACACCATCAAAACAATTTAAAAATTTAGGTTTATACGATCAATTTGGAAATTTTAAACAAATCAATACTAATTTATTACAAACAGAAAACGAACTATATACTTACATTCGTCCAAAACAAAAATTAAAAAATTGTGAAAGTTTATCTGCTGCATTGAGAAATAGAGGTATCGAATATGTTGAAATACGAGCATTAGACATTAATCCTTTTACTTCTACAGGCGTTGATAAAAATCAAATATTACTATTAGATTTATTTTTAATTTGGTGTGTTTTAGCAGATTCTCCAAAAATAAGTAGTCAAGAATTTCATTTTTTTTTGAAAAATTGGCATACAATAATTACTAAAGGTAGAAAACCGAAACAAAAAATTAATATTAACATTTATAATACAAAAAATACCATTCAAACTATTGGAAAAACTATATTATATGATCTATTTTATATAGCTGAAATTTTAGATTCATTATCAAATAATAATAACTATCAAGAAACATGCAAAAACTTAATATTATATTTTGACTATCCTGAATTGACTTATTCAGAAAAACTTTTAAACAAATTCATGTGTTATGGAATATATGAAACAGGCGCAAATCTTTTTGTAAAATATAAACAAAAACTTCATAACGACTCATTTAAAATATTATCAAAAAAAGACTTAAATAACGAAATGATGAAATCTAACAATAGTCAAAAATTAATTGAAAAACAAGACACACTAAATTTTAAAGAATACTTAAACTTATATTACACAAAATAAATTTATTCACAAATGTAAAAAAAATCAAATAAACTAGTCTTTTAATCAATAATCGTATAAAACTTCAATATTATTAAATGTCATAAATAAAATTTGTTAAACATGTTTTTTAAAATATACTTAAAATTTAAAATTTAACAAAAATGAAAAACACAAAAAAATTTCGAATAAAATATAATTTAATATTACCTTTAATTTTTAATAAATTAGAACAACCAAAACGTTAGGCAAAATCTAAATATTATGCTTATTCAAACAACGTAAAAATAAAAATTTTACATAAAAAAAAATTAAAAATTTAATGAAACAAAATTTAACTTCTAAACAATCAAAAACAACTACTCTTCTATGTTAATACGATCAATATTTTTTTTTACAATATTAATATTTAGTACATGTTTATCATCCAATGAAAACATTAAACATCATTATCATAAGAATTTTAATCAAATTAAAAAATTAGCACAAAAAATAAATATTGATGCACCTGGAACTTTTTATTGCGGTTGCAAAATATTTTGGAAAGAAAAAAAAGGTATCCCTGAATTAAATAGTTGTGGATATCATATTAGAAAAAATGCTAATAGAGCTAATAGAATTGAATGGGAACATGTTATGCCAGCTTGGCAATTTGGACATTCAAAATCTTGCTGGAAAAAAGGAGGACGAAAGAACTGTATTCATGATTATAACTATCAAAAAATAGAGACTGATCTACACAATTTACAACCAGTTATTGGAGAAATAAATGGTGATCGAAGTAATTTTATGTATAATCAATTTCCAAAATCTACTTTAAATGGACAATATGGACAATGCTCAATGAAAATAGATTTCAAAAACAAATTAGTTGAACCACCTGATATTTCTAAAGGAGCAATTTCTCGAATCTATTTTTATATGAGTGACTTTTACCATTTTAAATTATCTAAAAAACAAAAAAAATTATTTTTAATGTGGAATAAAAAATATAACGTAACTAATTGGGAATGCATGCGAGATAATTTAATTTTTAAAATACAAGGAAATCATAATCCATATGTATATTCTAAATGCCAAAAAAATAATACAAATAAAAATATCTAAATGTTTAATTTCTAAAAATGAGCATATATATTTAAAAAAATTAAATAAAAAATTAATTTTAATTTTATGAAAATCAATTATAAACTATACCACATTAAAATTTTTAACACACGCTTTTTAAAAATTATAAAAATATACAAACAATTATCTTATAATATTAAAATAGAAATATTAAACTAAGCTTTCACGTTAATTATAAAAATTAAATCTTAGACATCTAATATTATAAAAATTTACTTTTAAATTTTTTTAAAAACCTAAACTAAAACATCAAAAACTTGAACTATATTTTATATCCATATCCAAAACTTTTTAGGTGTTATAATCACTGGTAAGGCAACATCCCAATATTTAATATTTATATTTTTTGAAAATTGACAATCAAATGCTAGACCTATAGGAAAAAAACTTTTTTTAATATCGTAATTAATCAAAATTCGATCGTAAAACCCTCCACCCATACCTAAACGATATCCAAATTCATCAAAAGCTACTAATGGTACAAACATTATATCTAAATCATCAGATTGTATAAAATTCTTTCTATCAAAGACAGGTTCTAATATATTAAATCTATTTTTTATTAAACTAGTATTAGGTAAATACTTCATGAATCCTAATATTTTTTTGTAATTATAATTAATAATTGGAAGATATACATTATAATTTTGTCTCCATAATTTTAAAATTAATGGATAAGTATCAATTTCTCCGTCAAATGAACAAAATATTGCTATGTTTTTAACCGAATCCAAAATATTACAATAAAATATTTTTTTTGAAATAGAAATAGCTAATTGCTCTCGAATCTTATTATTTATTTTTTTTCTTAATTTTCGAAAATATTTTCTTTGAAAATCACGACATTTTAATAACATAATATTAAATTTAACTAAAAATGTTTTAAAACATTTATTATTCCACAAACAAAATAAACTATTTTATAACATATTTACTGTATGCACTCATACTGTTTTATAAAACATACTTTAAGTATATTTTATAATATTATTTTAGATATATATTATTTTTATAATATAAAATTCTACTTAAGTATTTACATACATAAATAAACTAAACATTTATTTAATTTTAAAATACAATATATAAAATAAAATTATCAATAATAAATATTTTAATCAATACAAACATTAAAAACATAATTTTTAATAATAAAAAAATATTTTTGAAACATTTTAAAATTAATATACTTAATTTAAAAATATATTTCTTGATTTAACTAATTAATTTTTTTAATAAATTACTTGTACACCAGATGACGTTCCAATTAACGCAATATCAGCTTTCCTAGTAGCGAATAATCCTACACTTACTACTCCAGGAAAAGAATTAATTTTGTTTTCAAGACATACAGGATCTGTTATAACTAAATTAAAAACGTCAATAATAACATTTCCATTGTCTGTAATTACATTTTTTCGATATTTTGGCATACCACCTATCTTAATTATTTCGTTTGAAATATAAGAACGTGCCATAGGAATAATTTCTATAGGTAATGGAACTTTTCCTAATATTTCTACTTGTTTAGACTCATCCGCAATACAAATAAATTTTTCAGCAGTTGCAGCAATAATCTTTTCTCTAGTTAGTGCTGCTCCTCCTCCTTTAATCATTTGTAATTGAGGATTAATTTCATCTGCACTATCAATATATAATACCAAAGAATTAATTTTACTTAAATCATAAATAGGAATACCTATTCTCTTCAAACATGCAGTAGAAAAGTTCGAACTAGAAACTGCTCCAGAAATTAAATTTTTTATAGTACTTAATACTTCTATAAAATATGAAACGGTAGAACCAGTTCCAATTCCGATAACTGAACCAGGATTAATGTAATCTACCACTTTTCGTGCTACTAATCTTTTTAATTCATTTGTCTTCATATAATAAAAAACCTATATCAAACTTAATTAAAAAAAACTTTTATGATAAAACTTAAAATAATTTTCATAAAACAACAAAATATTATTGATGATTAATAATAATTTGAACTATTAAAATATAATACAAATTCAAATTTTTTTAATAACAAAGCGTTATTATTGAATGTTTTATTTGAAAATAAAGTTTGAAAGGCAGTTTTTTACATTTTTAAATAAATTAATATTAATTTTTACAACAAAAATATTGCTCTCTGGGATACCTGGATTCGAACCAGGGATGCCGGTATCAAAAACCGGTGCCTTACCACTTGGCTATATCCCAATATTTATAACCCATGAGACAATCTTAATCTAATATGATCATGTTACATGGTACGGAAGGCGAGATTCGAACTCGCAAAGCCAATAATGACGCCAGAACCTAAATCTGGTGCGTTTACCAATTTCGCCACTTCCGCATTTGAATTTACGAACAAATTTTATAACTACTCCAAATAGCTACGACAGGAATTGAACCTGTGACCTCAGCGTTATGAGTGCTGTGCTCTAACCAACTGAGCTACGTAGCCCAGAAATAAATATTCAAATTCAAATTTAATATGTTATATTAATTATTTATTATATATTATACTTTTTATGAATTTTATTAAATTACCTAATAATTTTAAAATAATATTTACAAAAAATAAGAGTACAAAAATAATTGTATCATATTTAATTAATATTAACATAATATTATTTATATAATATAACTTTTTTTAAATGTTAATACTTGTTAGGTAAAAATATGAAAAAACAACATTCAAAAATTAGTAATTTTATCCAAAAAATTATTTCTGAAGATATACAAAATAAAAAAATTACCCATGTTAAAACACGATTCCCTCCTGAACCTAATGGTTATTTACACTTAGGACACGCGAAATCAATATGTTTAAATTTTGATTTAGCACAAGAGTTTAAAGGTACTTGCAATTTAAGATTTGATGATACAAATCCAAAAAACGAAGACACTTGTTATATAAATAGTATTATACAAGATATAAAATGGTTAGAATACAAATGGCATAACAAAATTCGCTACGCTTCATTATATTTCAACAAAATATATCAATATGCTATAAAATTAATAAAAAAAGGACTAGCTTACGTTGATCAATTAAGTCCAGAAGAAATTCGTACATTTCGTGGAACACTAACTACTTCAGGTATCGATAGTCCTTACCGTACCCAAAGCATTGAAAAAAATTTGAATTTATTTAAAAAAATGAAACAAGGTAAAATGTTAGAAGGAACTGCATGCTTAAGAGCTAAAATTGACATGGCATCAAATTGTATAACAATGAGAGATCCTGTTCTATATCGAATAATATTTTCTAAACATCACCAAACAAATAAAAAATGGTGCATATATCCTACTTATGATTTTACACATTGTATTTCAGACGCATTAGAAAAAATAACACATTCATTATGCACATTAGAATTTCAAGACCATAGAAAACTTTATGAATGGATTTTAAAAAAAATTGATATTTCTTGTAACACTCATCAATATGAATTTTCAAGATTGAAATTAGAATATTCTGTATTATCTAAACGTAAACTAAATTTACTAGTGAACAATAAAGTTGTAAATGGATGGGATGATCCAAGAATGCCAACATTATCAGGATTAAGAAACCGAGGGTACACACCTTCATCCATAAAATTGTTTTGCAAAAAAATTGGGATTACCAAGCAAGAAAATACAATTCAATTATCATTTTTAGAATCTTGCATAAGATCTGATTTAAATCCTATAGCACCACGTTATATGGCTGTAATTCATCCTATTAAAATACAAATTTGTAACTTATCTGATAATTATGAAGAAATATTAAATATTCCTAACCACCCCACTAAACCTAACATGGGATGCCATAAATCAATTTTTAGCAATACATTATATATTGATCAAAATGATTTCTACGAAAATAAATCAGAACTGCTAAAAAAATTAGCAATAGGAAAAGAAATACGTTTACGTTACTCTTATGTTATTAAGGCACATAAAATAAAAAAAGACCAAAATAATAATATTAAAACTATATTCTGCACTTATGATAAAAATACGCTAGGAAAAAACCCTAAGAATAGAAAAATATTAGGAGTTATTCATTGGATTTCTGAAAAAAACGTATTACCAGCACGATTTTTTTTATATGATAAATTATTCACTATACAATCTCCTGAAACTGTAAAAAATTTTTTACAATATATTAATACCAATTCACTTGTTATTAAATATGGTTTCGTAGAAAAAGATATATTAACAAACATATCTACAACTGCATATCAATTTGAACGAGAAGGATATTTTTGTATTAACAAAAATTTTAGTATAACAAAAAATTTAACATTTAATAGAATTGTTACTTTAAAAGATAAAATAAAATAAATCATTCTAAATTAATAATATCAGTTATACTTGTTAATTAAAAACTAATCAGTTATTAATTTAATCTTTTAAAAAAAAATATCTTTATAATATTAAACATTAAACTTCATAAAAAAATTATGAACAACTTATCAAAAATATTTAACTTTTAATTTTAAATATATTTATCCTCTTTCATATAATTAAAATTACTTTAAAAAAAATTATATCTATATAAAATTATGCAAATCCATACTCTAAAAAAAAAATATTTTAAAAAAACTGCTATATTAAAATTACGTTTTACATTTTACTAAAAATTTTTGGTTTAACATGAAAAAACGCTTTATTTTTATAACAGGGGGAGTAGTTTCATCTCTCGGAAAGGGTATTACTACAGCTGCTCTAGCCGCTGTACTCGAAGCACGAAATTTAAATGTAACTATTATAAAATTAGATCCCTATATTAATATAGATCCAGGGACTATTAGCCCAGAACAACACGGAGAAGTATTTGTTACAGAAGACGGTGCAGAAACAGATCTTGATTTAGGTCATTATGAAAGATTCATTAGAACCAAAATGACGCGAAAAAACAACTTTACAACTGGAAGTATTTATTCAGAAGTCTTAAACAAAGAAAGAAAAGGTGAATATCTAGGTGCCACAATTCAAATTATTCCGCATATAACCAACACTATTAAAAAAAGAATTATTTCTTGTGCTCATAACGTAGACATCGTGTTTGTAGAAGTTGGAGGTACGGTTGGAGATATAGAATCTCTTCCTTTTTTAGAAGCTATTCGTCAAATAGCTATAGATATTGGACGCGAAAATACGATATATATACATTTAACTTTAGTACCTTATATATCTATTACTAAAGAAATAAAAACAAAACCTACTCAACATTCAGTAAAAGAATTATTATCTATAGGTATACAACCAGATATATTAATTTGTCGATCACAATACACTATTCCAATACAAGCACGTTCTAAAATAGCTTTGTTTTGTAATGTTTTAAAAGAATCTGTTATTTCATTAATAAACGTAGATTCTATCTATAAAATTCCAAAATTATTAAATCTTCAAAAAGTTGATCAAATTATATGTCATCACTTTAAACTTAAAGTTCCACCTGCTGATTTGTCCGAATGGGATGAAGTAATATATAACGAATTAAACACAAATAATGTAGTAACAATCGGTATCATAGGAAAATATATAAAATCACCAGACGCATACAAATCTGTAATTGAAGCACTAAAACACGGAGGAATTAAAAATAAAACTGTTGTAAAAATAAAATTAATAAATTCAGAAAAAATAGAAAAAAATGGAACAAATAGATTAAATTGTCTACATGGAATTTTAATTCCTGGTGGTTTTGGACATCGTGGCATAACAGGAAAATTAATAACTGTCGAATATGCTAGAATAAACAACGTTCCCTTTTTTGGAATATGCCTAGGCATGCAAATTGCACTAATAGAATTCTTTAGAAATGTAATCGGTTTAAAAGATGCCAATTCTACAGAATTCTCTCAAAATTGCCAACACCCAATAATTTCATTAATTCCAAAAGGAAATAGAAATTTACCAAACATTAATAATAACGTCAAAAAAAAATTAGGTGGGACAATGCGGTTAGGTAATCAAACATGCTACCTAAAACAAGACAGCATCTCCCATAAACTATATGGAAAAAATATAATCTCTGAACGACATAGACATCGATATGAAGTAAATAATAAATTCATTAATAAAATAGAAAAATATGGATTAAAAATTACTGGGAAGTCTAAAAAAAATAAGTTAGTGGAAATTATCGAACTATCAAATCATTTATGGTTTATTGCTTGTCAATTCCATCCTGAATTCACTTCTACACCTAGAGATGGGCACCCATTATTTATAGATTTTATTAAAGCAGCAATTCAATATAAAAAAATTAAGCAAAAATAAGTTAATATTAAATTCTTATAAAACATAAAAAAAATTAGATAAATCACCACTACACAAAGAGTATTTATGTCAAAAATTAAAAAAATAATTTCTCGAGAAATAATTGATTCCCGAGGATATCCAACGATCGAATCTGAAGTACACTTACAAAACGGATCTATTGGACTTGCTTCAATTCCTTCAGGAGCTTCTACAGGTTCGAGAGAAGCACTAGAATTACGAGATAACGATCCATTACGATATTTTGGGAAAGGCGTAAAAACAGCTGTATCTATAGTTAATACTTCTATATCCAGTGCTATATATAACCAAGATGCATATGATCAAGAAAACATTGATAAAATTATGATTAATTTAGATGGAACTAAAAATAAATCTAAAATCGGTGCTAATTCTATTTTATCTGTATCAATAGCAACGGCAAAAGCTGCTGCACAATCTAAAAAAATACCTTTATATCAATACATTTCTGAATTGCACGGAATCAAAGAAGAATTACTGATGCCATTACCAATGATGAATATTATTAATGGAGGAAAACATGCAGACAATAACATTGACATACAAGAGTTTATGATACAACCCATTAAAGCAAATACGATTAAAGAAGCTATTCAAATAGGAGCTGAAGTTTTTTATACGTTAGGATTGATTCTAAAAAGAAGAGGTTTTAATACTACTGTAGGAGATGAAGGAGGATATGCTCCAAATTTAAAATCTAATGAATCAGCATTTTTAATATTATCAGAAGCAGTTTCACAATCTGGATACATGTTAGGCAAAGACATTACTTTTTGTATAGACTGTGCAGCTTCTGAGCTATACAATAGCAAAACTAAAACATATAAACTAACAAGCGAACAAAAAAAATTTACTTCATATGAATTTACAAATTATTTAAGTGCTTTAGTTGATAAATATCCCATTACATCTATCGAAGATGGGCTAGATGAATCAGATTGGAATGGATTTAAATATCAAACAAAAAAATTAGGAAAAAAAATACAATTAGTGGGTGATGATTTATTCGTAACTAATACTAATATACTTAAAAAGGGAATACAAAACAACATTGCTAATACTATTTTAATCAAATTAAATCAGATAGGAACATTAACTGAAACTTTAAATGCTATAAAATTAGCACAAAATTCAAATTATAATACTGTTATTTCGCATAGATCCGGAGAAACTGAAGATACGACAATATCTGATTTAGCTGTAGGAACAAACTCTGGACAAATAAAAACTGGTTCTGTCTGTCGATCAGAACGTACAGCTAAATATAATCAACTAATACGCATAGAAGAAAAATTGGGAGCAAAAACTAAAATATTTAAAAATTTTTATTTTAATATTTAAATCATAATGCAATTATAATTTTCATTTAAAAACACAATAGATTTTAATAGCCATATCTATTGTGTTTAATACAAAAGAAAATAGAAAATAAATGCTACCAACGATCGATCAAACAACATCTATAATCTTAAAAATGTATATATTATTATATACTTTGTATAAAGATGTTTTTAAGTAATCTTATAAATTAAAATTAATTTAAAAATTTTTTAATAAAAATATCTACCAATATACTTTGAAATATACTTTATTTATAAAATCATAAAAGTTAATTCTAAAATTTATATATATTATTTGTCAAATAATTAAAAAATACTACACTAAAATATTATTCAAAATAGTTTTTAAGATGTTAACAATTTTTGTTAAATAATATTTATACGAAAATTTTACATCATAAACACTTATTAGTCATTAACTCAATAATACTATACTTTTTCACATGCAATACCTTCTCTACAACCAAAAAATCCTAATTTTTAGATAACAGTACATTTGATATTAATATCATTAATAGAAAACATAATAAATTTTTAGAAATATTCCATATCATACGATATTTATAATAAACAAGTGTTGGAAATTCAGAAACAAACTGTAACGTCAACATTGGATATCATGCATCCTTTTTTCTAAATTATCTTTTGAACCTCTTTTAATAATATTTTACTGCTAATATTTTTATATTTTTTGTTAGTATTATAAAAAATCAAACCAATGTCTCCTAACAAAAAAACTCCTAATAACGAATCCATAATAGCATGTAACACTACATCACACCATCAGAATAAACAATTAAACCACTGAAATTAGGAATGATTACTCCACCAATAATTAAAATTTGATTGAGTACTTCTAAAAGTGTTTACGTAAAAACTATATCCAATTCTCATTTATCATTTCTCTTAATATCATTAACATAATTTATGAAAAACGTGACTATTATAACATCTTCTAAAACAGTTGTTTTAATATTATTACTGTTACCCCTCAACTAATTCTGGAAAACATCCGAAATATTCCATTGAAGAAAATTCATCTATCATACAAAACCTATCAAAATCGCCTTTTTTAAACAACATTTTAACAATTTTAGTAGAAAAAGTTGAATCAACAAACGCAGTAATCGATTACAATTAATAGTATGAAATACATTAGAATAACTCATATCACTATATTTAATGGTATCATATATAGATGCTGCTAAAACGTCCCTATATTACTGATATTAACTATATTTATAATTTTTTCTAAATCTTTATATACTAAACATGGCTAAACCAAATCACGAATAATTACCCAATTAACATTTTTAATTGACAAGTAACTCAGATAATACAGAACCAGCTCTAAAATTTCCGCCAATCACAGAGCAAACACAAAGATTGGATAATTATTAGAAATCAATGAAATATATTATCCGATTTACTGACTACAACTATTACCTATTTTAGAATGAACTAATAAAAGCTTAATACTATTTGCTTAAGAATAGTATAATTGTTAATTTCTATGTATGGTTTTAGAAAATTTAACAACATTCTTTTACCACATCCAGTAACGGGAACTACTTTAGAAATCTTAGAAAATGAAAAGTTATAAGTAATACTCATAAAATTTTAGTTAACTGAAAAATTTTAATTATTACCATTATATTTATAATCTCGAAAATTGCTATACAACTACATCTAAAACACTAAGTACATAAAAACATATCTTAAACATTATTCAAAAAATTAAATTAATACCATAACTATAATAATCTACAAAAAAAATTAATATTTTTAAATTTAGAATAAAAAACGTACGAAATATTCTTTAAACTTTTTCTATCTAATATTAGATATTCATATAAACCATATTGTCCAAATATAAATTTTATCTGTAACAAAAAAAATAATACCAATAATCCAATCGTAGACATTTTCATATTTTTCTCTATAAAAATAAATATTTATATTTCTAAATGTTTAACATCTTAAATCAGAATATTAAAAATAAATCTTAATTAAAAAAATCTTTTGAAATTATATTCATAATAAAAATTATGTTCTTTATTTTATATTGAGAGTAAAATAAAATTTTATAACGAAATGCTTTTATAAAAACATTTAATAATATAATATAAGTTATTAACTACTAAGAATAATAATAAATTCGAATTTCTTAACTTTAAAACAAAAAAACAAACCAATATTTTAAAATTATTAATTAATTGCTTATATATAATTTAATGCAGTTTAATATTTTTAATAATAATAAATTTCCATGTTAACCAAAATTTATAGCTGAAATTTTAATCAATAATTTTTAATTTTATTCCAACAAAGTAATCTATATAATAACGTTAAAAACATGTTTATTATTTTACTTTATCCACATCTATTTATATAATATCATTATTGAATATATTCACAACGTTAGACATATAATAAAATATATTATTCCAAAATAAATATTTAGAATATTAATACTAAATAAATTATTAATGTTAAAAATTTAAAATATATTAGTGATTACTTATTATTTTTAAACTTATTTTTTGAATTAATTTAATGTTTAAAAATACTAAATAATATAAATGTTTACAAAATTTTAAAACACTTATTAATATATTAATATATTAAAAATTTTTAAAGCTTAAAAAATGAAAAATGTTAAATCTAGCATTAAATTTTTAATACAAAACAATAAAATACATTCTAAATATTTAAAATTTTATTAAATTATCTAATTGCAATAAATAATTTTCAATACTAATCATTGAAACTACTTTGTTTTGTATAAAAATGTTAAATTCCATATTTACAAAAATACAAAATTCTAAATCTAAATCACTTTTTATGATAATAAATAATTATTTAAAAAAATATGTGACATATTTCGTATAAATATTATAACACCTATTAGGGATAGAATTCTTTTAATTTTTTTTTAGCAGATAATAATATACACTTAGGTAACTTAGCTAATGCAGCAACAACTAATCCGTAACTTTTATTAATAAAACCATTTTTTATAACATAAGTAAAAACAATTTCGTTATTGTGTTCTAAAACATCAAAATACATATTCCTAATATTAGAATAATAATTTTTTAATTTAGTTAATTCAAAATAATGCGTAGAAAACAAAGTCATAGCATTTATCTTTCCTGCTAAGTATTCTATACATGCCCAAGCTAATGATAAACCGTCATGCATCGATGTACCTCTTCCTAACTCATCTATTAACACTAAACTATTTGATGTTGAATTACGCAAGATACTTGACATTTCTATCATCTCCATCATAAAGGTTGATTCTCCATAAGCTAAATTATCTGCAGAACCAATCCTAGTAAAAATTTTGTCACATAATCCAATACGTGCATACTTAGCAGGAACAAAACTTCCTATATAAGCCATAATAACAATTAATGCTATTTGACGCATATAGGTACTTTTACCACCCATGTTAGGACCTGTAATAATTAACATATTAGAACTTTTAGATAAATTAATCGAATTTTTAACAAATGGAGTTTTTAATAGATTTTCTACAACTGGATGACGACTATCAGTTAACAATATACCATATTCATCAGAAATTACCGGGCAAACATAATTCAATACGCAAGCTCTTTCGGTTAAATTGTTTAAAACATCTAATTCAGATATAGTATTTACACTTATTTTTAATGAATCTATATATGGAATAATAAAATCAAATAATTCATTATACAAATAATTTTCTATTTCTAATACTTTATCTTTAGCATTATTCACGTTGTTTTCATAATCTAATAATTCTAACGTAGAATATCTAACACAATGCTTCAAAGTTTGAATTTTTTTATAATTATTAGGTGCTAACTTAATATCTTTTTTACTAATTTGAACATAATAACCCAATACTCTATTATTGTTAACTTTTAATGACGTTATATGCAACCGTTTTCTCTCACTAACTTCAAAATACTGTAAATACTCCGAAGCATTATTAGCTATTTTTCTCCATTTATCTAAATCTTTATTATAGTTTTCAGAAATAACATTACCTTCTTTAATTGTTTTAGAAGGACAAACTTTTAAAGAACGTCGTAATAAAATTAATATTGAATTATATTCTTTTATCTTACAACTTATTAGCTCTAATGTTTTACTCTTAGTACTGTTTAATACAAAAATAATCTTAGAAAATTGAAGTAAAGCTGATCTCATAGAAACAAAATCTTTAGGTGAAGCAGACCTGCATGCTATTCTAGATATAATTCTTTCTAAATCTCCTATTCCTTTTAGTAGAAGTGATAAAGACATATAAACAGTTTTTAAAGATTTAATTATATTATGCCGCTTATTAATAATTTTAATATCTTTTATAGGAGCACTTAACCATTTTCGTAATAATCTACCACCCATTGGTGTAGCCGTATTATCAAGAATAGACAACAATGTATGTTCTTTTTTTCCAGAAATATTATTAATAATTTCTAAATTTTTGCGAGTAGCTGAATTCATAAAAATATGATTACAATCATACCTTACTTTTATTGATTTTACGTGAGGTAATAACGAATATTGAATAAATTTTAAATATTTTAATAGACAACCCGCTGCAGATATAGCTAAATTATTCTGATATACTCCAAAACTTTTTAAATTTTTAGTCTTAAAATGACATTTTAATTGCTGATATGCACTATCAATGTTAAAATCATTTAACTTGCATAGTCGAATACCTTTTCTTTTTTCAAAAAAATTCATATAAAGAAAATCTTCTTGTATTAATAACTCTTCTGGATCTGTACGTTGCAACTCTGATATAAAACTTTCAAACGTATCATATTCAGAAATATAAAAATTCCCAGAACATAAATCTAATGTAGCATATCCAAATCTTTTTTTAGAATAATATACAGATCCTAATAAATTATTTTTAGTTTCACTTAAAAATTCTTCATCAATTACTGTTCCAGGGGTCACTACCCTCGAAATTTTTCGTTCAATTAAACCAGTACGTTTATCGATTATATGAGTTTGTTCACATATTACAGCTGATTCACCTATTTTTAATAATTTAGACAAATAACGATTTAATGAAGTATATGGAATACCAGCCATCGGAATCTCTTTTTGTGAAGAATAGCCCCGTTTAGTCAACGTAATATCTAACATTAAAGAAATTCGTTTAGCATCATCAAAAAATAATTCATAAAAATCACCTAATCTATAAAATAAAAACATATTAGGATAATGCAATTTTAATGATAAATACTGTTTTATCATCGGAGTATCATTGTTTTTTTTATTCATTATTATTTTACTCATACAAAAATTTGAATTTTTAAATAATATTTAATAAAACTTCATAATAATTTTAAAGATTTTAGATATATTTTGCTTTATACTTAAACATAATAATACAACAATATTTAAATTATACTTATTAATCAAATTTCGAAAAAATTAGCATATATAGTTAATCAAGACATTTAAACCAAAAAAAATATACTATTTCATTGAGAAATAAAAATATTTATCGGCTATTATACTAAAATTATTTATAAGAAAATTATATATGATATGAAAAATTTTTGGATGTTGTTTTTAATAATATTATTAGGTTTTGATAGTTCGAATAAATCCTTTATCGAGGGAAAAGAATATAGTAAAGTTTATAATAAAATGTCTGATAGACCACCACCCATTATAGAATTTTTTTCATTTTTGTGCCCTTATTGTTACGACCTAGAAAAAAAATATAACATTAACCATTACATACATAAAAAAATTTCAAAAAACTTAATAATAACAAAATATTGCGTAAACTTATCCAATGGAGAATTTGAAAAACAACTACAGAAAATTTGGGCAGTATCTGTTATTAAAAAATTAGAAAAAAAAATTTTAATCCCTATTTTTGAAGGAATACAAAAAAAACATACAATCACTACTATACCAAATTTAATAAATACATTTTTAAAACTAACAAAAATGAATAAACATGACTATGACTTTATTTCAAATAGCTTTGTTGTTAAATCATTTATTTATAAACAAGAACGTATAGAAAAATTTATAAAACTAGATCGTGTACCTGCTACCATTATCAAAGGAAAATATATAATTAACGATATGATCATTCAAAAAAAATCTATAACTAATTTTATTAATAAATATATCGAAATTATTCAATTCTTATTAAATAAAAAATTATAATTTTAAACACTAAAAACTTTATATATTTTTTTAAAAAACATTAATAATAAAATAGTATTTATATACTTAATCATATAAAATCGTATTTAATCACTATATTAATCGTTAAAAAATAATTTTTATGATCATTTATAAAAAAAACGTTAACTATTTATTAATAGATGGAACATCATATTTATATCGTGCTTATTATGCATTTTTAAAATTTAAAAATAATTTTAACAAACCATGTGGGGCAATATATGGAATGCTTAACATGCTAAGAAGTATGCTACTAAAATATCCTTATTCTAACATTGTTGTAATATTTGATTCTCCTCAAAAAACATTTAGAAATGAATTATTTATTCCATATAAAAAAAATAGACCTAAAATGCCAAACGATCTAAAAGAGCAAATCTTACCAATACATCATATTATTAAACACATTGGAATTCCTATTATCTCTATACCTCATGTTGAAGCCGATGATATAATAGGAACATTAGCAACAAAATTGTATAAAAAAAAATATTTCATCTTAATTAGCACTAACGATAAAGATTTAGCACAATTAGTAAATATTCACATACACGTTTTAATTGGAACATCTAACATTGTTTTAGATGAAAGTAAAGTAAAAAAAAAATACGGAATTATCCCAAAATTAATTCCAGATTTATTAGGCTTAATGGGAGATAATTCAGACAATATTCCTGGAGTTCCAACAGTAGGAAAAAAAACAGCACTAATACTACTAAAAACTTTTGGATCACTAGAAAATATTTATAACAATATTGAAAAGATACCAAAATGCTTAATAAAAAAAGCTAAAACTATATATAATAACTTACATACTTATAAAAAGTTAGCTTTCCTTTCACAAAAATTAGCTACTATTAAAACTGACATAAATGTAAATATTACTACCAAAAAAATAAAAATGTTACCTCCATGTACTACAGAAATATCAAACTTTTTTTTACATTACAAATTTTATAACTGGAATAAATTATTAAAACAGGGGTTGTGGTTAAAAAATTGTAAATAAAAAAATATTTTTTTAACGATATTTTATTCAAACATTAAATATAAATGTTAATTTACCTATATGCTAAACTAAATAAATCAATTATTTACAAACATACATACATAAATTATTTCATAACACATTAAAATATGCTATCTCATTATATACCAAAAAAATATATTTTTGCTCCTAAAAACACAACAATATTTTTAAAATATTGTAACATAAATCAAATAATTACTAAAAAACATTAAAATCTTCATTAATTTAATTAACATTAAAAAATTTATATATTAAATTGTTTTATTTTATTAAAAAAATATAAATCAAAGCGATTTATTGACATAATTTTTTATCTGAACTAAACCAATTGTTTAACACAAATTGCAATTTATGTATTCCAATTTTTTTAAATGAAGAAAATAATTCAACATTAATATTATTTGAAAAATTTAACATTTTTTCACGAGTTGAAAATAATTTTGATTTTTGAATTGAACGCGTCACCTTATCCATCTTATTGAGCAATAATAATATTGGAATATTTAAAGAGACAGCTAAATTTATTACCAATTCGTCTATCTCCTTAATAGGACATCGAATGTCAGTAATTATTACTAAACCCTGTAGACATTTTTGGATATTTAAATATTGAAAAATCATTTCTTTCCATTTTTTCGATATAGATCTAGACACTTGAGCATAACCATAACCAGGGAAATCAACTAAACGAATCTCAGACGTAACCGAGAATATATTAATCAATCGCGTTCTTCCAGGAGTTCTACTAATTTTTGCTAACTTTTTTTGATTAGTTAAAGCGTTAATTATTGAAGATTTTCCTGAATTTGAATAACCAACAAACGCAACTTCTAAACCATAATTATATTTTTCTTTTTGAATATTAGCAATACTTTTCAAAAACCATGTCGAATGATAATTTTTCTGAAACAAAATATTGTCCTCAAAAGTCTTTATAATACAACAAATTTTCTGATAATCTATTGTATCAACTAAATACATTATAAATATATAACTTAATATCATACATATACTAACAATTACACTATAAAATAAATATTATTTTAAAATACCTATTTATCAATCATAAAATTAATACAAATATTTTTAATAAAACAAATATTTCGTTACAAAAAATGTTAATATTGCTTCATAATAATAATTATATTTTATATTACATACTATGTCTCTAAATATTATGCAAAAAAAAACAAACAAAAACCTCAGAAATATAGCAATTATTGCGCATGTAGATCACGGAAAAACTACCTTAGTTGATAAATTACTACAACAGTCAGGAACTTTTAAAAAACATGAAGAATTTTCCGAACGAATTATGGATTCAAATGATCTAGAAAAAGAAAGAGGAATTACTATTTTAGCAAAAAACACTGCCATTCAATGGAAAAAATACCGAATAAATATCATTGATACTCCAGGACATGCTGATTTTGGTGGAGAAGTAGAGAGAATTTTATCTATGGTAGATTCTGTATTATTAGTAGTTGATGCTCTTGAAGGACCCATGCCGCAAACTAGATTTGTCACTCAAAAAGCATTCAGTTATGGTATTAAACCAATTGTAGTCATAAATAAAATAGACAGAAAACATGCTCGACCAAACTGGGTTATAGATCAAATATTTGATTTATTTGTTAATCTTAATGCTACAGATGAACAACTAGATTTTCCTACTATATATACTTCAGCATTACTAGGAACATCAGGAGTATCATATAATCATATGAATCCCGATATGATTCCACTATATAATGCTATTGTAAAATATACTCCACCACCAACTGTTTATCCAAATTGTCCATTTCAAATGCAAATTTCACAATTAGATTATGACAACTACTTGGGAATTATTGGTATCGGGCGTATCAACAAGGGATCAGTTACATCAAATCAATCTATATCTATAATTAATAATACTGAAGTTAAAAGAACCGGGAAAATTGGGAAAATATTACAATATTTAGGTCTTAATAAAATTGAAATCAATGAAGCACAATCAGGAGACATAATAGCAATTACCGGAATTGACAAATTAAACATTTCAGATACTATTTGTGATCCTCAATATATTAGTGCTTTACCAATGCTTAAAATAGATGAACCAACAGTAGAAATGCTATTTTCTGTAAATAAATCACCATTTTCAGGAACAGAAGGAAAATATATAACGTCTAGACAAATATTTAATCGTTTAAAAAAAGAAGAAAATTACAACGTAGCTTTAAAAATTAAAGAAACTAACGATACTAACACATTTTCCGTTTCTGGACGAGGAGAATTACACTTATCTATTTTAATTGAAAATATGAGACGAGAGGGGTTTGAACTAGAAGTATCACGTCCTCAAGTAATTTTAAAAACGATTAATGAATTAATACAAGAACCTATGGAAACAGTAGTATTAGACATTGAAAATAAATATCAAGGAACGATCATGAAAACTATAGGACAAAGAAAAGGTACGATATCAAATATTACTCCTGATCAAAACAATGAGCGTACTAGACTAGACTGTATAATAAGTAGTCGTTCTTTAATTGGATTTAGAACAGAATTTTCAACTTTAACATCTGGATCTGGATTATTTTATTCTACTTTTAGCCACTATCAAAAAATAGAATCTAACAAAATTAAAAGACATAGAAATGGTGTATTAATCGCAAACAAAACAGGACAAGCTATTGGATTTTCTTTATTTAATTTACAAAACCGTGGTAAATTATTTATAACACACGGAACAAAAGTCTATGAAGGTCAGATTGTCGGAATTCATAATCGGGTCAACGATTTAACAGTAAATTGTTTATCAGGAAAAAAATTGACCAATATGAGAGCATCAGGTTCTGACGAAGCTATAACGTTAACGACACCAATTAAAATGACCTTAGAATACGCAATTAGTTTTATTAATGATGACGAATTAGTAGAAATTACACCAAAATCTATAAGATTAAGAAAACGTTACTTAAAAGAAAACGAACGAAAAATTTTACTTCGAAATATTAAAGAATAAACAAAAATCTTTATTGTAATAATAAAATACAAAACTAAAAATTTTTATTCATTCAACAAATTACGAATTAATAAATTATTCCTTTGTATTTGATGTTTAATAGATAAATGTGCTACTCTAATAATTTTATACAAATCTGAAACAGCCAAATTAAAGTTATCATTAATAATTAAATAATCATAATCAATATAATGCTTCATTTCAGAAACTGCTTGATTCATTCTCTTTTTTATGATTATATCACTGTCTTGTCCTCGTTTACATAATCTTCTATACAACTCTTCTTTAGACGGAGGTAATATAAATATGCTCTTAGATTCTGGTAGCTTATTCCGAATTTGCCTAGCACCTTGCCAATCTATATCTAAAAAAACATCTGTACCAGTCGACAATCCATAATTAATTTGTTTCTTTGAAGTTCCATAATAATTATTAAATACTTTAGCGTATTCTAAAAATTCTTCTTTATCAATCATGTTTTGAAACTCAGTATTTGATATGAAGTAATAATGTTTTCCATGACATTCCCCTGGTCGTATAATACGAGTTGTATGAGATACTGAAACTTTAATCGAATATAACGGATGAGTATTTACTAATGCTTGAATTAAACTAGATTTTCCAGTTCCACTTGGCGCTGAAACAATAAACAACAAACCTTTAGCCATAATATTCTTAATTATACAAATAGATATTTATCTACACATTTTTAAAATTAAATTCAAAAATAAATCTTAAAACATTCGTTCACGATATATATACGATTTTACATCTTAATTAAACTAAAACAAAACTTTATATTGCTATTTTAGCATGAATAGAAGGATGATATTTATAATTCAATAAATTAAAATCTTGTAAAAGATAATTAAATATTTGAGTAGGTTTTCTGTTAATAACTAATTTTGGAAGTAAATAAGGACGTCTTAAAATTTGTTTTTTAGCTTGTTTGATATGATTTTTATATAAATGCACATCACCGCCAGTCCATATAAAATTACCTACTTTTAGATTACACTGTTGTGCTATCATATGTGTTAATAAAGAATAACTAGCTATATTAAAAGGCAAACCAAGAAAAACATCACAAGATCGCTGATATAATTGACAATGCAAAACGTGATCAACAACGTGAAACTGAAATAATACATGACATGGTAATAATGCCATTTTATGTAAATCACCAACATTCCAACTAGATACAACTATTCTTCGAGAATTTGGATTGTTTTTTATTAAATGTATTACATTATCTATTTGATCAATTACACGTCCATCTTTTGTTTTCCATGATCTCCATTGTTCTCCATAAATTGGACCTAAATATCCACGTTCATCAGCCCATGGATTCCAAATAGATATATTATGATCATTTAAATACTTTATATTTGTATCTCCCTTTAAAAACCACAAAAGTTCATGAACTATAGCAGGAAAATGACATTTTTTAGTCGTAATTAACGGAAATCCCAATTTCAAATTAAATTCCATATGATATCCAAAAACTGATAATGTTCCTATTCCTGTTCGATCTTTCCTATTACTTCCTTCTTTTAATATTTTTTTTAACAAAACCAAATAACTCTTCATATATATATCCAAAACTTATATTATAAAACCTTAACATAAATATTAATTGCAATTAATATACCTAATACAATCATAGGCATTGAAAGTAATTGCCCCATACTAAATGTATTTAAAAACAAACCTATTTGTCTGTCTGGTTGACGAAAAATTTCTAAAAATATGCGAAAACACCCATATAAAATCAAAAATATACTAGAAACGAAACCGAATGGCATAGATTTTTTTGAAAAATAATTTAATACAAAAAACAATACTAAACCTTCTAAAACAAATTCATATATTTGAGATGGATGTCTGGGTAAAACTCCAAATTTTTCTATTAATGATTTTAATTCTAAATTATTCGCTGCTACATTCAGATCTATCTCTCTTGAATTTGGAAATAAAACAGAAAACTTAAAGTCAGGTGCTATTCGCCCCCAAAGCTCTCCATTTATAAAGTTTCCAAGTCTTCCTGCACCTAATCCAAATGGAACTAATGGAACAATAAAATCAGATATTTCTAAAATATGTTTATTTAATTTTTTTGAAAAGAATAATAAAACTATTATAACTCCTAATAATCCTCCATGAAATGACATCCCTCCTTCCCATATTTTTAATATATGGGACATATTTTCAAAAAAAAATACAGGATTATAAAATATAATATATCCAATTCTTCCACCTATAAATAAACCTATAAAACAAGAATATAATAAGTTTTCTACTTCTATTTGTGTTAAATTATAATACTCTGCTCGCGTTTTTCCTCTCCATAATGCAAAAATAAAAGCTAAAAAATACATCAAGCCATACCAACGTATAGGAATGGAAAAAATAGAAAAAATAATAGGACTAAATTGCGGAAAATGAATGTACATATTTCTCATATGCTATATTAAATGCAATTATATTATAAAAAAATTTATTGTATAAAACTGTTTAACTAAAAATAATATTCAATTAAACACAAAGTGGTCAATATTTATTTTGACGTTTTAATTTAAACATCTAGCACAAATAAAAATATAATTTGATTGACAAGGTTTATATGCAATTTATCTCTAATTCTAATAATTCCTTCATAGTTTGGCGACGCCTAATAATATGAAATTCGTTATCTTTAAATAATATTTCAGGGATTAATGGACGACTATTATAATTAGATGACATAGATGCTCCATATGCACCAGTATCATGAAAAACTAAAAAATCTCCTATTTGAACATTAGGTAATATTCTAGTCTTTATATCACCATATTCGTTTTGGGTAAAAACATCTCCTGATTCACATAATGGACCACAAACTACAGCTTCTATTGTATCATCATAGTTAACACAACGCCCATCTCTTGGAATCACAGATATATGATGATAACTACCATACATTGCAGGCCTTATTAAATCATTAAAACCTGAATCAACAAGAATAAAAGTTCTATTATTTGTTTTTTTTATTACTCTAATTTCAGATACTAAGATTCCTGATTCTGCTACTAAAAAACGCCCAGGTTCTATTTCTAATCTTATTGGTCTATTTAAATAATTAGAAATTATCTTTCTTGCTTTGTTCCACAAAAAAAAGTAATTTTTAACATTTACTGGTTCATCGTTACAATGATAGGGAACAGTTAATCCTCCACCTGCAGAAATAACATGTATCTTAAATTTACATTGTAATACTTGATCTATCATCGCTTTACAAACACGTTTTAAATGACAATAATCCACACCAGATCCAATGTGCATATGCAAACCAATTAGTTTAAAATTATATTTTGTAATATACGGAAAAGCTAAATTAATATCCCAAATTCCATGTTTACTATTTTCGCCACCAGTATTCGTTTTTTTACTATGTCCATGACCAAATTTAGGATTTATTCTTAACCAAATATTATGTCCAGGAGATATTTTTCCAACTTGTTCTAACATATCGATTGATCCGATGTTTATTGGAATCTTGTACTGAACTACTTTATTTAACGTTTCCCGCTCAATTATATCAGATGTAAATACTACATCCTGATCCATTGTAAATCTATACTTTGATATTAAAGCTCGTTCAATTTCTCCTAATGAAACTGCATCTATTTTGACATTATATTTATAAAACAAATTTAAAATATGAATGTTAGAACATGACTTTTGTGCAAAACGAATTACATCAAATTGACTCAATTCTTTTATTTTTTTTACTATAATATTAGAATCATATACCCATAAAGGTGTCCCATATTTAGAAACTATCTTTAAAATATCATTACAACTAAAACGTTGTTTTTTTTTTAACAAACCAGACACACTTATTCCCTTTTAAAATTTATTATTTTAATTATTCTTAAAATAATTAAAAAATTAATATTAATATATTCTTAAATTATAAATAAAAGTTTCATGTCAACATACATTATGTACATTTTAAAAAATCAGACTGAAGGCTTTAATATCGGAAAAAAAATTACATCACGAATACTTTTTTGATTAGTTAATAACATTGTTAGTCGATCTATTCCTATTCCTAAACCTGACGTTGGTGGTAATCCATATTCTAAAGCAGTTATATAATCACTATCATATAAAATGTGTTTATCAAAAGAACTAATTTTATTTAAATTATTAATATTATGAGATAGTTTACATTGCATTAAAAACCGTTTTTTTTGATCATCTGCATCATTTAACTCTGAAAATCCATTACCAATTTCATAACCAGAAATAAATAATTCAAAACGATCCACAACATTTTTATTAACATCACTTCTTCTAGACAATGGAGAAACTTCTACTGGATAATCCAAAATAAAGGTAGGTTGAATTAATTTTTTTTCAACTGTTTTATTAAATATTTCAAGAATCAACTGACCTGCGTTTAATTTTTTTTTGACATTAATTCCTAATTTCTTTACAATTTTATTCATTTTTACTTCATCATTTAAATCTGATAATCTAATACTAGGATTATATTTTAATATTGCCTCTTTAAGAGTACACCTAAAAAATTTTTTTTTAAAATCAATAATATTAGTACCATGTTTAACCTGACTATTACCCACAATTTCCTTTACTAAAAACATCAATAACTTTTCAGTAAAATTCATCATGTCATGGTAATTAGAATAAGCCATATACACTTCCATCATTGTAAACTCTGGATTATGACGTGTCGATATACCTTCGTTTCGAAAACTTTTATTAATTTCAAAAATTTTATTAAAACCTCCAACAATTAATCTTTTTAAATACAATTCAGGTGAAATTCTTAAATATAAATCTATCTCTAAAGTATTATGATGAGTAATAAACGGGCGTGCAGAAGCCCCCCCAGGAATATTTTGCATCATAGGTGTTTCTACTTCCAAAAATTTTTTTTTCAACATATACTTTCTAATATTAATAAAAATTAAAGACCTAATTTTAAAAATAGAACATAATGTCCTATTACTAATAAGATCTAAATACCTCTGTCGATATCTAGTTTCTTGATCAGACAATCCATGAAATTTACTTGGCAAAGGTTTTAATGCTTTAGTTAATAATTTTATTTCTGTGCAATGAATAGACAACTCTCCAGTTCTTGTTTTAAACAATTTTCCTTTTGCTCCCAAAATATCACCTAAATCCCATTTTTTAACAAACTGTTTATAAAAATTCAAAGCAAATAAATTCTCTTGAATATATAATTGAATTTCTCCTTCAAAATCTTTTAATATAAAAAAAGAACTTTTACCCATAATACGCTTATTTGTCATCCGTCCAGCTACGCTAACACAAATTTTTAATGAAAACAGTTGATCTCTCGTATAATCTTTATATCTTTGTGTCAAATCTGAAAAATTATTTTTTGGCTTAAAATCATTTGGAAAATTATATCCATGTTTTTTTATATAATTTAATTTTTCCCTACGCTCTTTTTCTTCATTTATCAACATGTCTATATATTTCCTATGATTATAAAGTGTACACTTTAAATATATATTGTAGAAAAATTATTATAATCCATTTCTTAAACTACATTCAACAAATAGATCTAATCCTCCATCTAAAACAGACTGAATATTTTTACTTTCTACACCTGTCCTTAAATCTTTAATACGAGAGTTATCTAACGTATATGAACGTATTTGATGTCCCCATCCTATATTCAATTTATTATTCTCTAATATCTTTTGTTGACATTTTTTTTCATTTATTAGTTGTTCATAAAGCTTTGCTTTTAATTGTTTCATAGCTTGATCTTTATTTTTATGTTGAGATCTATCATTTTGACATTGCACAACTATACCTGTAGGTAAATGTCTAATTCTAACTGCAGATTCAGTTTTATTAACATGTTGCCCTCCTGCACCTGAAGCGCGATATACATCAATTTTTAAATCACGAGTGTTAATATCAACATTAATAGCATCGTCTAAAATAGGATACACATATACAGAAGAAAAAGATGTATGTCTTCTATGGTGCGCATTAAATGGACTTTTTCGAACTAAACGATGTATACCAGTTTCAGTACGAAACCAACCGAATGCATACTTCCCTAATACCTCAATAGTAGCAGACTTTATACCTACTACTTCACCATATGTTTGTTCAATAATATCTATTTTAAATTTTTTTGATTCTGCCCATCTTACATACATGCGCAATAACATGCTTGCCCAATCTTGAGCCTCCACCCCGCCTGATCCAGATTGTATATCTACATAACAACTCAAATAGTCATATTTACCTAAAAACATACTACATTTTTCTAGTTCATGAATAGATTTTTCAATGTTTTTAAATTCATATAAAACATTATCTAATATACTATTTATATTATTTGAATTTTCTAAATTTAAAATGTCAATTAATTCTTGAACATCATTATCTATTTTTGTTATTTGAGTTACTACAGATATTAATTGATTTTTTTCTTTGTTTATTTTTTTTATTAAACTTGGATGTTTCCAAGTTTCAGGAAGTTTTAATTCCATATTTATTTCTAGCAATCTATTTTTTTTTATATCGTAATCAAAGACGCCTCTTAAGTTTGTTTATTTGAGAAACTAAATTTGTTATACGATCATTAATTATATTATTATTTTTAAACATACTTCTTTCACACATCTTATGCACCAACATATAATCGTTTTAGGTAAAATAAACAATAGTAATATACTAATTATAATATAATTTTTATACTACAAGTTTTAAATAAAGTATTATATCTAATATATAAAAATATATTTTACCAAAACAACATAATATTAACACAAAAATTTTATAACAATGTTTAACACATTTTAAATACAATTCATCAATCAAACATAAACGTAATTAATAAAAATATGAACAATGAACTTATAGAATATAACTTACATTTTTCTAAAACGATTAAACTAACATTTTTAAAAGATTGGTCATTTATAACAGTAACAGGAAAAGATTGTTTTAATTATCTACAAGGCCAAATAACATATAATCTAAAATTATTAAAATCAAATAAACATATAATATGTTCACATTGCACAATTGATGGTAAAGTACTGAGTATTTTACGCCTATTTATGCATAACGACGGATATGCGTATATTCTAAGAAAAAGCACATCTAAATTTCAAATTAATGAACTTAAAAAATATTCGATCTTTTCTCATGTGAACATATGTCAAAAAAAAGACATTATACTACTCGGAATAATGGGACGAGAAGCTAGAACAAAGTTACTCCAAATTTTTAAGAATATCCCACATGAACGCGATTCCGTATACCAAGAAAATGATGTTATCATCCTTAAATATGATCAACCACACGAAAGATACTTAATAATTATTAAAAAGCATAATTTAATTCTTAATAAAATATTATCATTAGTAGACAAAATATATCACCATAAAATATGGTTAGCTCTAGAAATAGCCTCGAACTTTCCTATTATCGATTACAATATAAATAAAAAATTTTTTCCTCAATCACTTAATTTAGAAAAATTAAACGGACTGGATTTAAAAAAAGGATGCTATTATGGACAAGAAATGATCGCTAAAATACACTTTAAAAAACTCAATAAACATTATTTACATTGGTTATCCGGTTATTCCTATCCTATCCCCAAAATTGGAGATAATATCGAGCAAAAAAAAAATAAAAACTTTAGTTCATGCGGATGGATATTATCTGTAGTTAAATTGTCTACGACAAAAATATGGATACAAGCAGTATTAAAACATTATAATCACTATAAAACCAATGTTTTTAGAATTAAAAATAAAATTAATAGTTTTTTTTACATAACTGACGAATAAAAAACAAAATTTTAATATTTATGTAATACTACTAACAAATCTCAATATAAAAATATTGAAATATAATTTAAGTGCTAAAACTAATTGAAATACAAATAACTATATATATGGTTTTAAAAAAAAAATATGAAAAACAATAAAATATATATAAAAACATGGGGCTGTCAAATGAATGAATATGATTCAGCCTTGATTACTCAAATCTTAAAGCAAAAACATGGATACGAAAATACAAAAGATCCAAAATTAGCTAATGTTTTAATATTAAATACATGTTCAATACGAGAAAAAGCACAAGAAAAAGTTTTTCATCAATTAGGAAGATGGAAAAAATTAAAACAAAAAAATCCAAATTTAATTATCGCAGTTGGAGGATGCGTAGCAACACAAGAAGGAAAAAATATCTATAAACGTGCTAACTATGTTGATATTATTTTTGGAACACAAACTTTACATTATTTACCAAACATGATACAAGAGGTAAAAAAAAATAAAAAAAGCGTTACTAATATCGACTTTCCCTTAACCGAAAAATTTAATTTCATAGAATACCCTCGTAAACCTAAAGTCACAGCTTTTGTATCTATTATGGAAGGATGCAACAAATTTTGTTCATTTTGTATCGTACCATATACAAGAGGACACGAAATTAGTCGCCCAGTAGATGATATTTTGTTAGAAATATCTACTTTATCTAGTAGAGGAGTAAAAGAAATACATTTACTTGGGCAAAATGTAAACTCATATAAAGGGAAAACTTTTAATGGAGATATTTGCAAATTTTCTAATCTATTAAGACTAGTTGCATCTATTGATGGAATTGATAGAATACGATTTACTACTAGTAATCCATTTGAATTTACTGATGATATCATTGAAATCTACGCTGAAATTCCAAAAATAGTTAGCTTTCTCCATTTACCTGTGCAAAGTGGTTCTAATCGAATATTACAATTAATGAAAAGAATGCACACCATTGATGAATATAAAACTATTATTAATAAAATACTTAAATTACGTCCTAATATTCAAATTAGTTCAGATTTTATCATCGGATTTCCAGGAGAAACATTAATAGATTTTGAACAAACATTACAATTAATTAAAGATTTAAACATTGATATGAGTTATAGCTTTATCTATTCACCAAGACCTGGAACACCTGCTTCAGAATTACAAGACAATGTTACATTATGCGAAAAACAGAAGCGACTACATATATTACAAACTTTAATACGTAATAACACTACAATGTGGAACCAAAAAATGCTTGGTAGTATACAATCGGTTTTAGTTGAAGGTAGATCTCAAAAAAATCCTAAGGAATTATTTGGACGAACTGAAAATAATAGAATAGTTAATTTTAAAGGTAATCAAAATATGATTGGAGAATTTATAAATTTAAAAATAACTAAAATAAATCCAAATTCTTTACGTGGTTCTTACGAAAAAAGAAATAACTAAAAATAGAATTGTCAATAAAATATTATTAATTAATAATTCGATGTTACAAACTGATGACAATGTCTCAAAAAAAAACTATAAAATAAAATAATCTATATGTTATCAACATTTGATATAAACCTATTATATAAACATTTTATTTAAATAATTCATATCTATTATTTATAAACCAATCATACTTATGTGTACTATTATTACATGAATAAAAAAATTACTTTAAACATACAAATAGCTAGCAAAAAAATAATATTCTTACCTAAAAAATGTCAATATCTAATATGGATTAGATCGAGTTTAATGCATGTTTATCAATCAAATATTAAAGTTTTAATCCGTATAGTAGAAAAATCAGAAATTAAATCGCTAAACTATAAATTTAGACAAAAAAATAAAGCTACTAACATATTATCATTTTCATATATTAATGATAAAATGATAGACAAAAATTATATAGGAGATTTAATAATTTGTTCAGAAATTGTAACCGAAGAAGCAAAAAAAAAAAATGTGACATTAGAATCACACTGGGCACATATAACTATACATGGAATATTACATCTACTAGGTTACAATCATGACAATTTAAACAATAGAATTAAAATGGAATATTTAGAAACCAAAATAATGGCATCATTAAATTACAAAAATCCTTATATTTATTAAAAATCTAATTATATACTCAAAAATGATATTTTTTAACGAACTTTTAAAAATTAATTTAAATTGTAAAATTAATACTATAACACCATGAGTGACGATAATGCACAACATAGCGACAAAGAGAACAAAAAGGGTTTTTTTTCTATTTTATTAAGTCAAATTTTTCATGATGAACCAAAAAATAAAGAAGAATTATTAACATTAATAAAATATTCCGAAGAAAACGAGCTAATAGATCGAGAAACTGGCCACATGCTTGAAGGAGTAATACATATTACTAAACAAAAAATACGAGACATTATGATTCCGAGACCACAAATGATTACTTTAAAATTAACATATTCTTTAGAACAATGTTTAGATGTAATTACAAAATCTCTACATTCAAGATTTCCAGTTATGAGTGAAAACGAAAATTACGTAGAAGGATTCTTAATAACTAAAGATTTACTACCTTTTATAAAAAATAATACCGAAATGTTTTGCATAAAAAAAATATTACGTCCTGCTATAGTTGTTCCAGAAAGCAAACATGTTAATCATATGCTAAAAGAATTTAGATTAACCAAAAATCATATGGCAATTGTTATTGATGAATTCGGGGTAGTATCTGGATTAGTAACTATTGAAGATATACTTGAATTAATAGTAGGTAATATTGAAGATGAATATGATGAAACTAAAAAAAATATTTGTCAATTAAATCAATCTACTTTTATAATAAAATCATTAACTTCTATTAAAGAATTTAATGAAACTTTTAATACCAATTTCAATGATGAAGAAGTTGATACTATTGGCGGTTTAGTAATGAAAAAAATAGGACATCTACCAATAAGAGGCGAATATATAAATATTAATCAATATAAATTTAAAATTCATATTGCAAATAATAGAAGAATTATACTATTACAAGTTACCATTCCAAAAAAATAAAACACAAATATTTAAACATATCATATCCTCTATAAGAATTTCATCTAATTTACATGTAACTTACATTAAATATTTAAAATAAAACTTAATAAAATTAGCATTAATTTTTTATTTTTATAAATTTCTTTTAAAATGTTCTAGAAATATTATATATATGCAAACAAAATAATAGATTTTTTGAAAATACTAAATTTTCTAAAAGCTTTTATTTTTAAAATTTTAATTTATTAAAACTTCAAAAAAAAATAAATAATTTTTAAATAAATTAAAAAAACTAAATGATATCATAGCTATACAACAATAATTTTATATTCAATATTTAATTTATTTATTCACCATCATCTTAAAAATCATAGATGTTTTAATTAGTTCTAAAAAATATTTACATTCTATTAAAATCAAACTACATATAAATAAAATTACTCATAATAATATTACATATTATATAAAAAAGATTAATATTTAAACTTAACATTAAAAACAACATTTTTTTAAAACTATTAAAATACAAATAATATATTAATATTATAAATATATAAATTAAAATAATAATTAAATTAATCTTATTAAGATTATTATTAATGAAATAATTATTTAATATTAAAGTATTTAATATAAAAACATGCATAACCCAAATGAAACTTTAATATACAAAATAATAACTTTAAAATTTATAAAACTATTATAAAAATTAGAATTAAAAACACAACTATTCCATAAATATAGATACAATAACATTTATATTTAAAACATTTATATTAGTAACAACGTGATTTCTAAAAAAAATAAATTTTTTTTATTTTGATACTAAACATTGAGTTTAAATTCTAATAAAAAACTTAAAAACATTACACTCTAGATACACAAATCAACATCTTCTATAAAGAGTATAAAAAATTATCAAATTTATGCTATTAATTTAATTTATACATAATAAGGTTTATAAAAAATATGAAACAAAACTATTGTCCAAAAACAATCGAACCATATGTCCAAAGTATTTGGAAAAAAAAAAATACATTTAAAGTTACTGAAAATTCTAATAAAGAAAAATTTTATTGTCTTGCTATGATCCCTTATCCCTCTGGAAAACTACACATGGGACATGTTAGAAATTATACTATTAGCGATGTCATTGCGAGATACCAACGTATGTTGGGAAAAAACGTATTACATCCTATGGGATGGGATGCTTTTGGATTACCAGCAGAAAATGCAGCAATAAAAAACAATACTCATCCAGCACAATGGACTTATGAAAACATAAAATATATGAAGCAACAATTAATATCATTAGGTCTAAGTTATGATTGGGACAGAGAAATAACTACTTGTAAACCTGAATACTATCAATGGGAACAATGGTTTTTTATAGAATTATATAAAAAAAATCTCGTATACAAAAAAAAATCTTGGGTTAATTGGTGTGAATATGATAAAACTGTACTAGCCAACGAACAAGTAATTAATGAATTATGTTGGCGTTGTAATAATAAAGTAATCAAAAAAAAAATTTTTCAATGGTTTATAAAAATTACAAAATATGCTGAGGAATTACTAAATGATTTAGATAATTTGCCAGAGTGGCCCGAAAAAGTTAAAACTATGCAACATAATTGGATTGGACGAAATCATGGTATAAAAATTAAATTAAAACTCGCTAATCAACATACAATATTAAATGATGTATTTATATCTAAACCAAGTACTTTAATGGGTGCTACTTTTATAACTCTTTCTCCATCTCACGAATTATCTTTTAAAATTGCTCGCAAAAAGCATAAAATTCAAGAATTTATTGAAAATTGTTCTTCTAATACAAATACATATAATGATATCAATAACACAAACATAGGCATCAATACAAACGAATTTGCTTTGCATCCAATCACAAAAAAAAAATTACCAATATGGATTACCAATTATGTTTTATCAGATTATGATACCAATTCCATATTATGCGTACCAGCACACAATCAACACGACTTAAACTTTGCTATAAAATACAACTTAAAAATTAAAGCCGTAATTTTAAATTTAGATGGAACAGAACCTAAAATAAAAAATACTGCAATGACTAGTATGGGAAAATTATTTAATTCTAATCAATATAACAACTTAAACTATCAAGAAGGAAGTTATAGAATTATTCAAGATTTAGAAAATAATCATATAGGAAAAAAAATTACCTACTATCGTTTAAGAGATTGGAGTATATCCCGGCAGCGCTACTGGGGAGCTCCTATTCCTATGGCAGTTCTTGAAAACAAAAAAAACGTCCCTATACCAAAACAATATTTACCAATAATATTACCTGAAACAATACCATTCAAGAACATTAAACCTTTATCAAATAATATTTTATTAAAAAAGATATATATTGATGAAAAAATTGCTATTTGTGAATCAGATACCTTTGATACATTCCTAGAATCATCTTGGTATTACGCTAGATTTACATGTAATAATTTTCATAAGGGAATGATTAGTCAAAAACTTGCTAATTATTGGTTACCGGTAGATCAATATATTGGAGGTATTGAGCATGCAGTTATGCATTTAATATATTTCCGTTTTGTACACAAATTATTACGTGATCTAGGATTAGTTTATTCTAATGAACCAGTTAAAAAACTATTATGTCAAGGAATGGTATTATCAGACGCATTCTATTACTTTGATCACAACAAACAAAAACAATGGATTTCAGCTAAATCCATAACAATAAAATATGATTCTAATCATAAAATTCAATCACATTTTTATTCTAATAACAAAAAAATATTTCACGCAGGAATGATTAAAATGTCTAAATCTAAGTTTAATGGAATTGAACCAGAAGATATAATTAAGAAATATGGAACAGATACGATAAGACTATTTATTATGTTTGCTGCACCTGTAGAATCAGCGTTAGAATGGAAAGAATCTGGAGTAAAAGGTATACATAAATTTTTAAAAAAATTGTGGGTATTATCTTATAATCATATCAAACTTTACAACCATAAAATTAAGTTACGTATTAATTTATTCACTGAACAACAACAACACATCTACTCTGAATTACATAAAACAATTAAAATCGTATCACAATATATCACTGATACGCAATCTTTTAATGTAGCAATTTCTAAAATAATGAAGTTTTCTAATACATTAATGTCAATTTCTTTAAAAAATGAACAAAACCAAGCATTAATGCAAGAATCATTGTTAGCTGTTATACAAATGCTTTATCCATTCATACCACATTTTAGTTTTGCAATATGGGAATTTTTATCACCAAAAAAAGAAAACATCGATTTTATCTCCTGGCCAAAATATAATTTTAAAGCAATTTTATCGAAACTAAAATACACCATAATAATACAAATTAATGGAAAAAAACGACACAAAATCCTTGCATTAAAAAATTCTTCTCAAGAAAAAATATTAGAAATAATTTTGAATGAAAACAAAATAAAAAAATATTTAAATAATAAACCTATACAAAAAATTATTTACATTCCTAATAAAATATTAAATTTGGTAATCTAAAAACATACATATTTTATATCTCTAAAAACATTAAACAAAGCAAACCTTTATGAAAATAATACATTCTGAAAATTTATTTTCTTACTCTTTTAAAACCTTAAGTTCTTATTATGTTATTGTCGGAAACGTCAAACATCTAATTCAACAAAGTACAAATATTATTCTAAATCTAGCAAAAAAAAATGGATTTTCTAAAATGTCGAAAATAATATTTTGCGATCCTATTTATATAAACAATATAATACTATCTGCTAAATCACAAAATTTATTTTTTAAAAAAAAAATTATATCAATATCTTTCAAAAAATATATCTCAATAAAAGAAGTACAAAACTACATACTTAAATTAAAAAAATATTTACACACTAATTTGTTATTAATAATTTACATATATTCAACAAATACCAATATATTAAATAAAATCAACACAAAAATTTTTCCACCTAACGGAACTATGATAACTTGTACGTTTTTTAATCAAAATAATATATCCATTTGGACTAAATATAAAATAAAAAATATAAAAATGAACATAACTAAAAATGCTGAAAATTTATTAATTCAATATCATCAAGGAAACGTTTTACACTTAAACAACACATTAAACATTTTATCACTAGTATGGAAAAACAAATTAATTAATACCTTATCAATCACTAATTTTATTGAAGACTGTTCTATTTTCAAACCACTTCAATGGATTAATGCACTATTAAACAACAACTTACAGTTCTCTATTAAAATATTAAACCAGTTTGAAAATCAAAATTTTAATCCAATTATTTTAATACGTTATTTACAACATGACTTATTAACAATATTATTAATAAAACGAGATGATGTAAAAAACTATTACAACATTCTAAAAAATAGAAATACTAATAAAAATAGACATTCATTAATAATTAATTATGCTAGACGCAAACATTATAAAACTATTTATAAATCTATTAAATTACTAACATTAATAGAGTTACAAATAAAAAAAAATAATACAAAATTAATATGGCTTCCTTTTTATACTTTATCTATAATAATTTGCTTATAAAAAATATAATACTGTCTACTCAATAGATAATTTATTTCAATTTCAAAACAAAATAGTAAAATTCGATACAAAATAAAAAATTACAATGTTTTTTTAGTTTAATTTACTACAGATAATATATAATATGCTGTTAATTTTAATTTTAACAAACAAAATTCATATTTACATAGCTATAATATATAGTTTATATGTAAGTATATAATATCCACAATACTTATTTAAAAACCATTTATGAATAAATGATCTATCTATATAGCTACACAAAAATATGCAAAAAAATATAAAAAATACAATAAATTCACTATTATTATGTCTTTCATAAAATTAAAGCTTTAAACATTTTAACGTCACACTTATGATTATTTTTTTAAAAATTATTTACAAAAATAAAATATAAAAAATATAAATTTTTCTAAAACCTAAATTACTATTCTCTATATCTATTATCACATACAACGCAAAAACTAATAATAATTTACTATATAAAAACAGAGTATTCAAAATAAAAAAATATATTTTTTATAAATCATCAAACACAATAGATATAGTTACAATGTAAATTACTTTAATAATTTTAAACAAAAATATGACTGTTGACAACAATGTCTTAGACTTAAGAAAATTACGATGTCCTGAACCAATTATGTTATTAAGAAAAAAAATACGAGAAATTAAAAATGGAACCACATTATTAATACTCTCAGATGATCCGTCGACTATAAGAGAAATTCCTCAATATTGTAAGTTTATGCACCATAAGTTATTAAAAATAAACACAAAAGATACAATTTACAAATTTTGGATACAAAAAACTCATAAAATGTAAACTTATTTTATAATTTGTATTCATGCACGTACTTGATTAAACGTTAATATTAAAAAAACATATATTTAATTAAACATTACATTTTACATACATACTTTTTCAAAAATAAAATTATCACTAACAATTATTAACGTCACAAATAATTGTTAGTGATATATAAATTTAAAATCTTGAATAATTTTTTGTAAATAAGATCCATAGAACTAAAGTTCTAATTTTAGATCAAAAATTTTAACATACGACGCAGAGGTTCTGAAGCCCCCCATAATAACTGGTCACCAACAGTAAATGCAGACAAATATTTTTGGCCTATGTTTAATTTTCTTAATCTCCCAACAGGAGTATTTAAGGTTCCAGTTACTGCAGCAGGAGTTAATTCTGTCATTGTATCATGTTTTCTGTTGGGAATAACTTTCGTCCAAGAATTATGATTTAATAAAATTTGTTCAATTTCTGGTATAGAAATATCTTTTTTCAATTTTATAACAAAAGATTGGCTGTGACAGCGTAATGCTCCTATTCGAACACATAAACCATCAATTAAAATATCTTTATTAGAAGACAAAATTTTATTGGTTTCTGCTTGAATTTTCCATTCTTCTCGACTTTGTCCATTTCTCATTTTTTTATCAATCCAAGGTATTAAACTTCCCGCTAATGGAACTTTGAAATTTTTTTTAGGAAATTTATCAGAACAACTTAGATTTCTAACTTTTTTCTCTATATTTAAAATACTATGAGCTGGATTTCCTAAATAACCAGAAGCTTCAGTATACATAGATCCCATTTGCATTAATAATTCTTCAATATATTTAGCTCCGCTTCCTGAAGCAGCTTGATATGTAGAAACCGTAATCCATTCTATAAGTTTTTCAGAAAAAAGACCACCTAATGACATTAACATTAAACTAACAGTACAATTTCCACCTACAAATGTTTTAAACCCACTATCAATAGATTCTCTAATCGTATTAGAATTAACTGGATCAAGTATAATTACAGTATCTTGATTCATTCTTAAAACTGATGCAGCATCTATCCAATAACCATTCCACCCAATATCACGTAATTTAAAATACACTTTGTTAGTATAATCACTACCTTGACAAGAAATAAGAATATCTAGTTCTTTTAATATATCCAGATCATACGCATCTTTTAATACACCAAAATATTCCCCATTAATTGTTGGCCCCTTACTATTTTTTTGAGAAGTAGAAAAAAAAATAGGATTAAAATGAAAAAAGTCATTTTCACATATCATTCGTTCTACTAAAACAGACCCAACCATACCTCTCCAACCAATCAAACCAATATTTTTTTTCATCAGAAAAAATACCCAATTATTAGAAATGATACACCAATTCTACCATATCATAAATTAACGAACGCACTTACCAATTACATTTTAATAAAAATACGACAACGATATTATTTATTATATATGTTATATTCGTTTTAATAAAACTTTATTAAAAATACCTAACATTCAAAAACCAAAATATTCTCTTAAATTCTTTTTAAAAAAATGATAAAGATTTAAAGTGCTAAAAAACTTTAAAAAACACAATCTTAATATATTTAAATATAACAGCGTCTCTCAATATTAAAACTATGTTAGTTCACAATATTACTTATATATTAATTCTAAAAACACTGAAACTTACTTTAATATCATGATTCATATATAATTTTGTTAAATGCATCTATAACAATTACATACATATATAAATATGATTTTTACATTAATCACTAATATAAATATTTATATATTATTACAAATAATAATTATATTTAAAATTTTCTAGTTTTTTTTAAAACTTTTATTATATAAGTTTTTAACTATTAAAATCCTGTTACTTTTATTTACTAGGAAATTTATTATGAAAGAAATAATTTCTGTTACCATTTTATTAATTTTAATTATGGATCCACTAGGAAATCTACCTATATTCATGTCCATATTAAAACATTTAGAACCACAAAGACGAAAAAAAATATTAATTCGAGAAATGATGATTGCACTATTAATAATGCTATTATTTTTATTCGCTGGAGAAAAAATTTTAATTTTTCTTAATTTGCGTGCAGAAACAGTATCTGTCTCAGGTGGAATAATATTATTTTTAATAGCAATAAAAATGATTTTTCCGACCTATGAAAGCAAAAAAAAATCAGGTAACATTATTAAAAGAGAAGAACCATTTTTAGTACCATTAGCTATTCCCTTAGTTGCAGGACCATCATTATTAGCTACACTAATGCTATTATCTCATCAATATCCTAAAAAAATTTTATATTTAATCGGATCATTGCTAATCGCATGGATGATAACGGTAGTCATTTTACTATTATCTGACATTTTCTTACGTCTATTCGGATCTAAGGGAGTGAATGCTTTAGAAAGATTAATGGGATTAATTTTAATAATGTTATCTACACAAATGTTTTTAGATGGCATCAAATCTTGGTTTTATATATAAAAACAATATAAAATATCATATTAACATATGTCATCATAGAAATTTTATAAATAACATATACATCATTTTAATTTATAAAAATGTTCAATTTACATACATTAAATACTTCATTCAATATGAAACTATAAAAAAATCCGTCATTATTCATAAAAATATGCAATATGTTTGTTAAAATAAATATTACGATATGACATAATTCTCAGCTAATGTTGTATTTATGAATAAATAATAATATTATATGGAAAAAAAATATGTCTATTATTAAAATTACTGATTTAAATCTTTTAAATAAAAAAGTTCTTATTCGCTCAGATTTAAACGTACCAATAAAAAACAATAAAATTTCATCATATGCACGTATTCATGCATCACTTCCAACAATTAAATTTGCTCTAAAAAATCTAGCTAAAGTAATTGTCACTTCACACCTAGGTAGGCCAACTGAAGGCATATACAAAAAAAAATTTTCATTATTTCCTGTTTTTAAATATTTTAAAAAAATACTTCCTGAAACTAATATATATTTTTCTCAAAATTTAACTGAATGCTCTTCAATAAAATCCGGTGAATTAATTATATTAGAAAACGTGCGATTCAACCAAGGAGAAAAAGAAAATAGCAAAATTCTATCTAAAAAATATGCTACTTTATGTGATATATTTGTCATGGATGCATTTGGTGCAATACATAGAAACGAAGCATCAACTAATGGGATAATAAAATACGCTAAATTAGCATGTTCTGGGTTATTACTTGAATCAGAACTAAAAACATTAAATTCAGCTTTAACTAATCCTGTTCGTCCTATGGTTGCAATTGTAGGAGGAGCTAAAGTATCTACTAAGTTTAAAACATTAACTACATTAGCAAAAATTTCAGATACCTTGATAGTAGGAGGAGGTATTGCTAATACATTTATATCTATTGATCACAATATTGGAAAATCTTTACATGATCCAAAATTTATTGAACAAGCTAAAATACTAAAAGAAAAATACAACATTTTTATTCCAACAGATTCTCGAGTTAGCACTACGTTTACATATGACAGTATAGCCACTATAAAAAGTACATCTGATATTCACGCTAATGAAGAAATTATGGATTTTGGCGATATTAGTATTAAAAATATGATAAATATAATAAAAAAAGCTAAAACTATCTTATGGAATGGACCAATAGGAGTGTTTGAATTCAAAAACTTTAGTAAAGGAACAGAACAATTGTCAAAAGCTATCGCTTCCAGTGATGCATTTTCCATAGCAGGTGGAGGTGATACATTATCAGTTGTTGAAATGTTTAAAGTACAAAATAACATCTCATATCTTTCTACTGGAGGTGGTTCGTTTTTAAAATTTTTAGAAGGGAATAAATTTCGTATAATTGAGTTATTAGAAAAACACTTTAATAAATTTAAAAATAATAATTTTTAATTATACTATTTTGATCTAACAGGAAAATGTAATTCACTATGTGTAATATTCTAAATAAAATTAAACCAGGCGTAATAACAGGAAATGAAGCATTAAAATTATTTAAAATAGCAAAAAAAAATCATTTTGCCATACCAGCTATAAATTGCATTAACACAGATTCTATCAATATAGTACTTGAAACAGCTAAAAAGGCTAAAAGTCCAGTCATAATACAATTTTCTTATGGTGGATCAAATTTTATTTCAGGACCAGGATTAACAACAAATATATTACACAAAAAAGCAATCATAGGCGCACTGTCAGGAGCTAACCACGTACATATTATGGCAAAACATTATAACGTTCCCGTAATTTTACATACTGACCATTGCAATAAAAACATGCTTCCATGGATTGATGAATTAATTAATGTTGGAACAAAACATTTTAAAACATATAACAAACCTTTATTTACTTCTCATATGATAGATTTGTCTAATGAAAAATTAGATTATAATATTAATATTTGTTCAAAATACCTAGAAAAAATGCGAAAAATAAACATGTTACTAGAAATAGAACTTGGATGTACGGGTGGAGAAGAAGATGGTATTAATAATACAAAAATAAATAAATCTTTACTATATACGCAACCTAATGAAGTTAACTATGCTTATGAACGCCTTTCTTCCGTCGGACCAGAATTTATTATAGCTGCGTCATTTGGAAACGTACATGGAGTATATAAATCCGGAAATGTTCGTTTAACACCAGATATTTTAAAAAAATCGCAAAATTACGTAAGCAAAAAACATAATTTATCTTGTAATCCATTATGTTTTGTATTTCATGGTGGGTCTGGTTCCTCAGAAAAAGATATAAAAAAATCCATTAAGTACGGAGTCATAAAAATGAATATTGATACTGACATACAATGGGCGACTTGGCAGGGAATATTAAATTTTTATAACAAAAATAATAAATATTTACATAACCAAATAGGAAATTTAGATAATGAAAATAAACCTAATAAAAAATATTATGATCCAAGAACATGGATCAGATCTTCCCAAATTTCCGTATCAAATCATTTAACAAAAATATTTCGCATATTAAATTCTTGTAATACATTGTAAAAAATTATAAATTTGTTTATACATACTCAAATTGTTAAAATTAAAGGAGAATTGAAATGTCAATGTTCTCCTTAATTTTAAAATTAAAACAATAATATCTATATAATCATTCCAAACATTATTAATATAATCTATTAACATTTATCGAAAATAATACAAATGACACAATTAAATGTAGTAAATGACATCAACCATGCAGGAAATTGGTTAATAAGAAATCAAGAACTATTACTAAGCTATATTATTAATTTAATTTCATCAATTATTATATTAATAATAGGTTTTTTTGCTGCTAAAATAATTTCAAATTTAATTAACAAAGTGTTAATTACTCAAAAAATTGATACTACAATTGCTAATTTTTTAGCTGCATTAGTTAGATATATTATTATTACTTTTGCATTAATAGCTTCATTAGGATGTATAGGGGTACAAACTACTTCTGTAATTGCAATATTAGGTGCTGCAGGAATGGCTATTGGATTAGCTTTACAGGGATCTTTATCAAATTTTGCAGCTGGAGTATTATTAGTTATACTACGTCCATTTCGAACTGGGGAATACGTAAACTTAGAAAAAATATCAGGAACAGTGTTAAATATACATGTATTTTATACAACTTTTAGAACACTAGATGGAAAAATCGTTGTTATTCCTAACGGAAAAATTATATCAGGAAACATAATTAATTATTCTAGAGAAAAAGCCAGAAGAAACGAATTTATTATTGGCGTATCATATGATTCTGATATTGATAAAGTTATCAAAATACTTAAAAATGTTGTGAAAAATGAAAAAAGAGTACTCAAAGATCGAGATATAATAGTGGGATTAAGTGAATTAGCACCTTCTTCTTTAAATTTTATAGTACGATGTTGGAGTCATACTGATGATATAAACATAGTATATTGGGATTTAATGGTAAAATTTAAAAAAGCATTAGACTCCAATAATATAAATATTCCATACCCTCAATTTGACATTAACTTAAAGAAAAAATATTAATAATAAAAATAGAAACCATGTTTACATTATATAAATCTCTTAAATTTAATCTATTTGTTAAATCAGCTTTCAAAGTGATATTAAATGAACCATTACTAAATCCATTAACTAAAGAAATATTCATTGTAAACAACAAAGAAACAGAACAATGGATCAAAATATTTATAGCCAAAAAATATAAAGTTTGCACTAACATTAAATTTTTTAAACTCAAACATTTTATTTTAAATATTTTAAAACAAAATACTCCTAAATTATATTCTAAATCAGAATTTAGTAAATATTCAATAATGTGGAAAATAATAAATATACCAGACATCCAACATTTACTTACTAAAATTGTTTCTAAAAATAATACCTATAGCACATTATTTAAAATAGCATCTTCTATATCAAATTTATTTCAATTATATTTAAAGTATCGACCAGATTATATAAAAAAATGGGAACAAAAGTCTAATATCCCTAAAACTCGTTTAAAACAAAAATGGCAGCAAATAATCTGGATGCGCATTATTAAATATACAAAAGATGCAAACAAACCTATTTTACATTTTTCAAATTTACTATATGACAGTATAAAAAAAATGCAACGAAATAACTTTATTAATACAAAATTACCTGTCAGAATCTTTATTTTTAATATAACACCTATTACCCCGCAATATGCAATTTTTTTAAAATCTATAAGTAAATATTGTTCTGTGCATTTTTTTTATGCAACAGCATCATATAATGATAAACAAATGTTTTCCACTAGTTTTATTAAATTCAAACAAACACAAGAAATTTCAAATAATCAATTATTATCTTTACTACATTCTAAAAATAAAAACATTATTTATCATGAAATTGAAAATTTTCAAAAAAATACTAAATTTCAATCATACTGGATAACATATGAATATGAGCAAATGTTATTTTTGTCATTAATAAAAGACAAAACAATTAATTTAAACTTTAAAATAAAACAAAATTCTCTATTACAATATCTTCAAAATAAAATATTAAATTTACATAGCATTCAAAAAAAAAATAATGAACAAGAAAATAATAAAATACTTATACTGAAGACAGATAAATCTCTTTCAATACATTCTTGCCATACTTTAATAAGAGAAATTGAAGTTTTGCATAATAATTTACTTAATATTTTAAATGATAACAACGACATTTTATTCCAAGATGTACTAGTTATTAGCAAAAATCTAGATACATATATTCCTTATATAAATCAAATTTTTAATTCTGCTTCATCCAAAAATTTTATTCCCTTTTCAATTAATTACAAGAATATAAAAAACATTGAATTTTATAAAACTATATTAGAATTGATAGATTTACCTAATATTGAACTAAATATTAATAAAATTACTAATTTATTGAATATTCCAACTTTATTAAAAAAAGTACAAATAAACGAACAAGAAATACCTATTTTATTACAAATTATAAATCAAACTGAAATACAATGGGAAAACGACAATATCTTATCGAACGATTGGTTGTCTAACGACATAACAAAATGTTGGGAACATGGATTACAAAGAATTTTTTTGGGACAAATTATAAATAATATTGATTATAAATTTTGGGAAAATATTGTACCCTATAACGAATTTAGCACGCTATATTATAACATTTTTAATAAATTAATATCTTTAATATCACTACTCAATAAATGGAAAAAAATATTATCTAAACCTAAATTCTTATCACATTGGGATATTACGTTTAAAAAACTATTAAATGACTTTTTTACAGATCATGAACAAAAACAACCCGAAGCTAAATTAATTATAAAAAAATGGACAGAAATAATACATTCCGGAATGCAAGAAAAATATACTAAAAAAATTTCTATAACATTACTAAAGAACGAACTATGCAATTCTGTTTCATACATTTCTCAATCAAATTATTTATTTTCTGGAAAAATAACATTTTGTAATAACTTTACTTTAACAAATATTCCATTTAAGATAATTTATTTAATAGGATTAAACGATAACATAAGTTCTAATACACATGAATCATTCGACATATATAATTTACTTAAATTACACCCAAGAGCATATGATCCATGTGATGAAATAAATCATAAAAATCTACTTTTAAAAACATTATTATCAGCAAAAAAATTTTTCTATATAAGTCATCAAATTGTCTCTAACAATTATAAAAAGTTAAATAACATTCCTATTGCAATAGACAAAATTATTAAATATATTACTCAATACTTTTATATAAAAAATAAAAACAAAGACAATTTCAATGATAACTTAAAAGATATAAAATCTCACATATATCATAATTATACTTTTTATGCCCATGAAAAAAGAAATTTTTTAGAAAAACTAAATTATCCTAATTTTAATACAACAATATGGAAAATGGCTACTTTAATTAATAATTCTCATAAAGAATTTATAAAAAAATTACCATCCATTAAAAATCAAACGATAAACTATAACACATTAATCTTATTTTGGAAAAACCCTATTCAAACATTTTTTCATGTACGTCTTAATATTCAATTAAATACAACAAAAAATAAACATATGCACCAAAACAAACATTTTATAAACAAATTAGATCAATATAAAATGAATAAAACACTTTTAAAATTTTTTTTATATAAACAAAATACTAACCAATTATTTCAATATTATAAAAACATAGGAATTATTCCTAATAACAATATTGGAAACATTATTTGGGAATATACAAAAAAATTAATAACACCATTATACGACCAAATTATGAAAATAAAAAAAATATTAAATAATTCTAAATTTTGCATAAATGTTAAAAATAAATGTATGTTACACGGACAATTAAAAAATATTAATAGTTCAGGAGGATTATTACGCTGGAAAGCAACAAAACTTAGTTTTCAAGATATCATATCGTGCTGGCTAGAACATTTATTATATTGTTCACTATATAAAAAACATAACAGTATATTAATAGGAACTAATCATCAAATAATTACTTTTTATAAATTAGAAAATAAAACAGCTAAATACTATTTGAAAAAATACATATCGGGCTATTTTGATGGAATGGAACAACCAATATTGCTAACTAAATCTGGAATTAATTGGATTAATGCAATTTATGACAAAAAAAATAACAAGTTTTATACTAATACAAATAAAAACCTAAATGCTTATAAAATATTTCTAAATACATGGAACGGAAATAATTGGATAACTGGTGAAAAAGATGATCCGTATATACAAAAAATGATAGTTTATTTAACTAAAAAAAATATTCAAAAAATATATAAAACAACTAAAAAATGGTTAACACCAATACTAAAAAATATTTCTTATTCGAAATACCATTAATAATTTATAAAATTCATTAAAATATACACAACAAAAACTATGATTACAACTATACCAAAATCTATAAATGTAACAACAATTCCTTTATCTGGAAAAATTTTAATTGAAGCTTCAGCAGGGACAGGAAAAACATTTTCTCTAACTATTTTATATATTCGCCTACTTTTAGGAATCACAAATCATGTTAAATATAAAAAAGGATTATTAATTAAAGAAATTTTAGTAGTTACATTTACCGAACACACTCGAGCAGAACTTGAAATAAGAATTAAAACATATATTAAAATTTTTAAAACAGCATGTATAAAAAAATATAGTAATAACTATGTATTATCAAAGTTACTATCTAAAATCACTGATTTTCCAAAAACTATTGATATACTATCTAAAGCGGAAAACTCAATACACGAATTATCAATTTATACAATTCATGGATTTTGCTATAAAATATTAAAACTAAATAAATTTAATTCAGAGCTAATGCTTCAAAATAAAATTCTAAAACATACATATCCATTATACCTAAAAATAAGTATTAAATTTTGGAAATACTATTTTGCTTTTCTATCATTAGATATTACTTCCATTCTTTTAGAATATTTTAATAATCCTAAAACTTTATTAAAAGAAATTTTACCTTTACTCAATAAAACACAATTAATAAGTAAATTAACTAAAACTAAAAGAAAAAATATTGTCCAAGAATATTATATCTTGATTAAAAAAATAAAACTATTTAAACAAAAATGGGCGAACTATAGCCACTTAATACATTCTGAAATTATAAAAACCAATGTTAATAAACGAATATATACTAAAAGTAATTTAAAAAGATGGATAAATAACATTACCGCATGGGCTACTCAAAAACAAACAAAAAATTTTTTTATACCTTCAGAATTAAAATACTTCAGATATAGTTTTATAATTAAAAAAACAACGTCAGAAAAAATTTTAGACGATAAATTTTTCAAATTTATAGATACATTTTTAGATTCAAAATTCTCTTTAAAAGAAATATTCATAATAGATGCAAGTCTAGAAATAAAAGCTATGTTTATGCAAGAAAAAATAAAAAACAGGTATTTCGAATATGACGATTTAATTACATTTTGCTGGAATATGGTTAACAAAAATAATTTCAATATATCACAAACAATACTAAAAAAATATCCAGTAGCATTAATTGATGAATTTCAAGACACAAATAATAAGCAATATAATATTTTTAAAAAAATTTATAAAAAAGAAAACTTATTAATTCTAATAAGTGATCCCAAACAAGCTATCTACAGTTTTAGCGGTGCAGACATTACTTCCTATTTGCAAGCAAAATCTAATATAAAAAATCAATATTTTCTTGACACTAATTGGAGATCATCACCAAAAATTATAAATAGCATTAATTTATTATTTTCTAGGCTTAAAAATCCTTTTTTAACAAAAAATATTACATTTTATCCTGTAAAGTCATCTCGTATTAACAAAACAACAAAATTTGAAGTTAACGGAAAAAACCAACCCGCACTACGATTTTTACTAAATAAAAATAAAAATATTTCAATAAATGAATATAAAGAATGGATTTCTATTACCACTGCAAAATATATATCTTATTGGATATCTTCTGGAATAAAAGGGAATGCAACTATAACAATATCTAATAAAGTTCGTACTGTAAACTTCAGTGATATTGCTATCATAGTACGAAATAACTTAGAAGCAAAAACAATACAACTAGAACTTACAAAATTAAATATTCAATCTCTATATCTCACTTCTAAAAATAATATCTTTCAAAGCAAAGAAATATTAGAAATATTATGGATATTACAAGCAATTCTTAATCCTAATATTGAACGATTATTAAAAAGAGCCATGTCTACCAACATAATGTCAAAAAATACAAAAGAAATTATATCTATTCCGAATAACCATTCTTATTGGATAAAACTATCTCAAGAATTTAACCAATATTTAATTTTTTGGAACAACTATGGAATTTTATACGTTATTCAACAATTAATAATTAATTATAATATATCTAATAATAACAATTTACTGCACAATTTTTCCCCAAATATTAAAAATATATTGTATATAGGAGAACTACTAGAAGAAAAATCTATTACAATAAAAAATAAATTTTTATTAATAAATTGGCTCAAAAAAAATATTACACAAGATTTTTATCTAACTAAACCAAAATATATAAAACCTAACTATGAAAAAAACAACTATATTAAAATTGTAAGTATACATAAATCAAAAGGATTAGAATATCCCATAACAATTATTCCTTTTGCCACAATAACATTTAACAAAACTGTAAGTACTGTCGAAAAAATATGTTTTAATTTAAATAATACTAAAATAAAAAAACAAAAAACTTTAAAAATAGAAAAACATAAATTTTCAGAAGATATACGATTATTATACGTAGCACTAACTAGATCTATCATACATTGTAGCATTGGAATTTCGTTAGCACAAACAATAACACAAAAAAAAAAGATACAAAAAGAAAAATCTAAATTTAAAATTAACGTTCTAAGATATATTATTCAATCTGGAAAAAATCATATTAGTACAAAAAAATTGTATACTGAATTATCTATTCTAAAAAAAAATAAAAACATAGAAATTATATCCGAAATACCAAACATTATAAAAAAAAATTTTCAAATACCAACACTTAATACTAACAGTCAATCTTTAATGCATTATCAAGTATCTAGAAAATTTAACTATAACTATAATTTTACTAGCTATTCGCAACTAAAAAAAAATATTAAACCGTCTACTATGTATTCAACATTAAACACAAAAAAACTATTTGAGTTAAATGTAAAAAAAAAACACTGTTTCGAAAATAAAATATTAACACCACATACCTTTCCTAGCGGGAAAATATATGGAACTTTATTACACAAAATTTTGAAAAATATTTCATTTCATAAAAGTATTAACTCCAATTGGTTATTAAAAAAACTCTCTGAATACAATCTTGACAAACGTTGGTGTCTAATATTAAAAAATTGGATGTATTCAATACTATACAAAAATTTAGACAAAAATTATAACTTAAGATTATCTAAACTAGATTCTAAAAACTATATCAAAGAACTAAAGTTTTTATTACCTATTAAAAAAAAATTAACAGCTTTAAAATTAAATAATATTTTTCAAACACACCAATGTTCTAGCTTAGAAAACAAATTATGTTTTCATCCAATACAAGGAATACTATCTGGCTCTATAGATTTAGTTTTTCTGTGGAAAACAAAATATTTCTTAGTTGATTATAAATCAAATTGGATAGGAAATTCAAACCAAAGTTATTCACAACAAAACATTAAAAAAATAATAAAAAAACATCATTATAATTTTCAACTTCAACTATATAGTTTAGTATTACACAGATATTTAAAACAACACATAAAAAATTACAGTTTTTACAATCATTTCGGTGGCACATATATACTTTTTATACGATCTATTAATGAAATTCCATCTCAAAATGGAATCTTTTATTCTATTCCTAATATAGAAATAATAAAAAAATTAGAACAAATCTTTTAAAATAAACTTATTCGGACAAATATGACAATAACATCAATATTACAAAAAATGGTTAAACTTAAAATAATCACATCATCAAATTTTTATCTTTCAACTATGTTATTTAATAAAAACACTTTAGCAACATTTCTATCTATATGTGTTAATCACTTCACAAATCATGGACATGTATGTCTACCTCATGTTCTTATTCAACATCAAAAAATATTTTTCACAAATCATATAGCATTAATTACAAAACTATGGGAAATAGCTAAAATAAATACATGTGGTTGGATTGAACAGCTATTAAATAGTAATACCATCAGCAATGGCTCAAAAAATACACCTTTCATATTTTATAAAAACAATTTTTATATTAATAAATTTTGGTTAGCTGAACAAAAAATTTTAAAATTCATTTCTCAAAAACAAAATTTTAAATTAATTAATAAAAATAAAATTCAAAAAATATTGAAAAATATATTTAATACGAATATTGACGACACGCAAAAATTAGCAATAATTTTATCAATAATTAATAATATAACTTTTATTATTGGTGGACCTGGAACAGGAAAAACCACCATAATACTTAAAATATTACTTGTACTAATTCGTTTACATAAAAAAAAAATTAACATAAAACTAACTGCTTTGACGGGAAAAGCTGCAAATCGTTTGTCTGAATCAATTCATGAAAATATAAAAAAATTAAATCTAACTGAACATGAAAAAAACATTTTTAATCAAAAAACAACAACTTTACACAATTTATTAGATTTAAAACCTAACAAATCTTTCAATTATTCATGTTGCAAAAACAAATTATATAATTTAAATCTATTAATAATAGATGAAGCGTCAATGATAGATATAACAATCATGGATAAACTTATTTCTTCTATACCTAAAACTACAAAAATAATTTTTTTAGGAGATTATAATCAGTTACCTTCAATAAGTGGCGGGAATATTTTAAAAAACATATGTAGCTATTATCAAGAAGGGTTTAGTACAACTACAAATAAATTTCTAAAACAACTATTTCCAAATCGTATAACTATTAAAACAATTAAAAAACATCAATTCTCTAATATCAATGATAAAATAATAATGTTAAAAAAAAGTTACAGATTTAAAAAAAAATCAGATATTTTTAAAATATCTGAAATGCTTACAAAAAATAAAATAAATAATATAAAAACACTATACCAAAATATTAATAATGATGTAAATTTTAAACAAATATCGTCTAAAACTAATTACAACAATATAATATTTGAAATTACTAATAGTTATAGCAAATACTGGAGTGCACTAAAGCAATCATTACCATTTCTTAAAATAATAAATATATTTAATAATTATAAAATATTATGCATTTTAAAAAACGGATTATTTGGTATTACAGAATTAAATCTAGCTATAGAAAAAGAAATGAAAAAAATAGGTTGGATTAAAAAAGTAACTATTATTAATGGTCAAACGTGGTATTTTGGAAAACCAATATTAATATTAAAAAATAATGAAGAAATGAATCTTTTTAACGGAGAATGTGGATTAACATTATTAGACGCTAACAAAAAACTAAAAGTATTTTTTTTACCAAAAAATCAAGAACAAATCTATTCAATACCTATACATCTAGTTCCAGAACACCAAACAAACTGGACTATGACAGTTCATAAGTCACAGGGGTCAGAATTTTCTGAAGTAGTATTAATTCTTCCAACGATTATGACATCAATATTGACTAAAGAATTAATCTATACTGCTGTAACTAGGTCAAAAAAAAAACTAACAATATATTCTGACGAAAACATATTTATTAAATCATTAAAAAAAAATATAATACGATATAGTGGATTATCTATACATCAAAAAATAAAATTTTAAAAATAATCTAAAATATAAAAAGTTTACATTCATACTTTTGGTTGCGGGGGTCGGATTTGAACCGACGACCTTCGGGTTATGAGCCCGACGAGCTACCAAACTGCTCCACCCCGCGATTTCTATATATGAGAGTAGTTCATTTTTCTATTAAAAGCAACCTTTTTTTTTAATAAAAGCTTAAAACACAAATAAAAAGTCTATAATTGTTTAAATAACAGTCAAATTACATGTACCATTATTTATAAAATTTTTACTTGAAATTATCACAAAAGATACAAATTAAAATTTTATACATCATATAAATATATTTAAAAATTGCAATAAATATTGCTATCTTCTTAGTAAAAAAACATTTAAAATAAATTAAACTATGTGAAAATTATTACTTACATCAAACATGAAAATAGTTCAAGAAACAATTTCCACAAAAACTAAAAAAAACATTGCCATAATAATAAGTAGATATAATAATTTTATTAATCAACATTTACTAGATGGAGCACTTGATATTCTTAAACGAATAGGCCAAATTAACCAAAAAAACATACCTATAATACATGTTCCAGGAGCATATGAAATACCAATAATCGCTAGCATTATTTCAAAACAAAAAAAATATAATGCTATTATAGCTTTAGGTACTATTATTAAAGGACATACTCTTCATTATTCACATATATCTCATGCTGTTAACTCTGGATTAACTAACATTAGTATTACTAACAATATACCTATTTCTATTGGAATAATAACTGCTAATAATATAGAACAAGCTATAGAAAGAGCAGGTACAAAACTAGGGAATAAAGGCTCAGAAGCTGCATTAACAGCATTAGAAATGATCAATATTATTAATATTCTTGCACAAAATAAATAAACGAAATAAGATTAATCAAAAAAAACCACGCTAAATATTTGTTATAAATGTAACATCTTTATTATAAGTAAGGATTATCGAAATTCGTTATGAAAGATATTTTTTATATGAAAAAAGCTATTAAGTTAGCCAAAAAAGGAAGTTTAACGACATCACCTAATCCTAACGTAGGATGTATTATCGTTAATAATAACATTATAGTAGGAAGTGGATGGCACAAAAAAACTGGGATGAAACATGCAGAAATCTATGCTCTAAAAACTTCTGGAGAAAAAGCAAAAGGAGCTACTGCATACATAACATTAGAACCATGTAGCCATTTTGGTAAAACTCCCCCTTGTTGTGTAGCGCTAACAAAATATGGAATTTCTCGCGTTGTTATAGCAACATTAGATCCCAATCCTAAAGTTTCTGGAAACGGTGTTAAATGGCTTAAAAAACATGGAATATTAGTTACAATAGGAACCTTATCTAAAGAATCTATAAAAATTAATAAAGGATTTTTTCAAAGAATGACAACAGGAATACCGTGGATTAAACTTAAATTAGCTAGTTCAATTGATGGACGTACAGCATTAAATAACGGAAAAAGCAAATGGATTACTTCTGATAAAGCGCGCCATGATGTTCAACATGTTAGAGAAAAATCAGACGCAATTATTAGTAGTAGCGAAACTATACTTTTTGACAATCCACTACTAACTGTGAGAAATACTAATAATAATGATAACAATCAAAAATTATTAAAACACTCTAAAACGTTTTTAAAACAACCTATTCGTGTAATTATTGATAGCAAAAATAGAATAACACCATCACATAAATGCATTAAACAACCAGGTTTACTATTCTTAATAAGAATACACAGCGATAATAATATATGGCCAAGTCATATTAAACAAATTATATTAAATAATAAAAGCAAAAAAATAGATTTAATAGATTTAGTAAAAATGTTAGCCAAATACCAAATTAATAATATACTAATAGAGGCAGGGCCATCATTGTCTAGTTCATTTTTAAAATTAAACATAATTAATGAATTAATTATATATATAGCTCCAAAAATATTAGGAAATTATGCTAAACCCCTATTTTTCCTAGAAAATTATTCAAATTTATCAGATGTTCCACAATTTAAATTTGAAAAAATTACTCAAATAGGAAAAGATTTAAAATTAATATTAACAAAACATAACTCAAGCTAAACAAAAATGTTATTTTACTTTATAAAAAAAGTATCATTAAACATATGACATTCAATTATCCTCACACCAGTTTTTATAATTTAATACATATGATAATAAAATACCTTATTTTAATATTCATATTAAATAAACAAAATAAAACCATTTAGGAACATATAATTTCATGAAATCTAAAACAAAAACTAGACGTAAAGCACGGGAATATGCCGTTCAAGCATTATATTCATGGCAAATATCCAAAAATGATATTTATGATGTCATTAATCATTTTAAAAAAAATAAAACTATTAATGAAATAGACCAAATATATTTTTATGAACTGATAATCGGAATTACTAAAAACTTAAAATATTTAGATGAATTAATGAGACCTTATTTATCTAGAACTATACAAGAACTTGGACAAATTGAAAAAGCAATTCTAAGAATATCATTTTTTGAACTAGATAAAAGATATGATATTCCTTTTAAAGTAACAATTAACGAAAGTATTGAACTAGCAAAATTATTCGGAGCTAAAGATAGTCATAAATTTATTAATGGTGTTCTAGATAAAGCTTCTTTAAAACTTAGAAAAAATAACTCTAACAAAAACTAAAAATTTTAATATCTATAACTAATAAATTTTTGTTGTTTTAAGCAAAATAAAATTTGTTCTCGAATTCCATCTGTATCTAATTTATATTCATTACGAATTTCATTTTGATCACCTTAAGACACAAATTTGTCTAAAATTCTTATATTTAAAACAAAAACATTTATTTTTTGTTTCATGAAAAATTCGTTAACACCACTTCTAGCTCCTCCTGAAATAATATCTTCTTTAATTATAACAAAAAGACTATAATTATGAGTCAAACCAAGCATTAAAGAAAAAATCTAGGGTTTTAAAAAGCGCATATCTACTAAAGTAGCATTTAATTCTCTTTAAATAATCTCTGCATGTATATATAAAATACCAAAGTTTCGAATTACTAAATTCTTTCCATACTGCTGAATTATTTCCTCACCTACAAGAATTAAAGATTTAGGTTTTAACACTTGTCTCCTATTCCAAAACCTTTTTGAATACCTAACCATACTTAAACCGTAGTGATAACAATAACCAGTATACAACATTTACAAACACTCATTTTTATTACTTAGGTGTCATAATAATTAAATTTGGGATGCATCTTAAATATTCTAAATAAAATGTTCCTTGATATGTTTTTTAATCGCAACCAAACTATACCTCTTCAATCAATAGCATAAACAAAACAAGTAATTTTTGAAGTGCAACATCATGTTATCAATTGATTATAAGCACGTTGTTAAAAAGTAAAATAAACCGACAAAACAGGTTTATATCCTCCTAAAACTAATCCAGAAGAAAAAGTTACTGAATATTGTTCAAATGTCGCTACATCAAAACGTCGTTTAGGAAAACACTTTGAAAATGTCTCCATTCCAGATCCCTCTGTCATAGCTGGAGCAACCCCATTAACCTTTTATCCTCATTTGCTACAATACATAAAAAAAATTACCAAAAACTTTGGAATAATTAAAAATTTTTGATTTAGAAGTATAAAACTTTACACTAGAAACACTAAACTTAGGAACGGAATACCATTCCATGGAATTTAATTCAGATAGTAAATAATTTTTTCCTCTTTTAGTTTTTATATGTAACAATTTAATATTAGATTTAATTTTTAATCTGTTCAGAACGTTAATTAATAAATATACATCATGCCCATCTAATAAACCAAAACATTTTAAACCTAAACTTTCAAAAAAAGTATTAGATGAAGCAATATTTTTAAATATTTTTTTAATATATTTTATCTTTGTATAACAAGTCATATTTTTTACAAAACGCACTTTGAAATTTATACGCTATAATATTATCTTTATTAAAACGAGAATTAAATAAATGTTTGTGTAAAAACACCAACATTTTTAGAAATAGACATACTATTGTCATTTAATATTATAAGCAAGTAAATTTTGTTGTATTGAGCATTATTTATTCCTTCAAAAACAATACCTAAAGTTAATGCCCGGGGGGTTCACCAATAACACATACTGTATTTCTATTTTTTTATTCTTTTTTTGATGTAACAGCTAATCCTATCCCTGTACTAATAGACGTAAAAGAATGTCCTACACCAAAAATATCATATTCGCTTTTACTTTTACAAAAAAACATGTAAGCTATTTTTACGAATACTTTGAATGCTATCTCTTCATTTAGCCAAAATTTTGTGGAAATCAATTTGATATCCAACATATCCCATACTAGATTTTCAAAAGAAGTATTTGATACATAATATAATGCTACTATTAATTCTACTTCCCCAAGATTAGATGCTAAGTGCCACTACTGGATTAACTCATTACATCTAATAAATACTATCTTAATTCACAACATAAAATTGGTAATTTTTTAATAGGAAGTAACTTTAATTACTTTACTAAATTTACAAAATTTAATGTAGAATATTTTATACAATCAAAATTCATTAAAAATTACTCATTAAGACATAACACATTTATTTTTAATGATAATGCCATATGAAAATTTTTTAAAAAAACATCCATAAATTTAAACTTTACAGTATTTTAATATTCTAAAAATTTTTATATAAATTTTTATTTTATACGGGATTATAAAAATAAAACAAATGTAACAAAACATGTTTTATTATGTATTTATCATCACTATAATTATTCTTTATACATCAATTAAATTAAATAAATTCATAAATTATATTGTTGTAAATAGATTTAAAATATTATGTTAATTAATTTTGAATAAAATTCTAACTAAAAAAGTTTATGTCTTCTTGAAAAACACATTAATACAAAATTAACACTAATTACATAAAACATTCAAACAATACTTCTGTTTTATACTAATAAATTTAAAATCTAAAAATAACTCTACAAACATTGCTGTTGTTCCGAAAATATAATATAGTTCTAAAATCGTGTTGATATAAATAAAACACTATATGCTCTTGTTATAACATTGTCATTTAGACAAAATATTAACAAACAAACATTTCAACATATTTCCTACTAAATGCCACTTGTAAAATATCCCATATTCATCAATATAACCAAAAAGTAAAATACTCCACCTATATGAATTGTTGTCTAACACTAGTATATTTACTGTAAATTAAAGTTAACCTAATTTTTACCACTATATAACAATAAAATATATTACGTAATATAAAATAACAAATAATATTAAAATAATCATGTTATTCAATAGTCAATACTTAAAATTATTAATATAAATTTTATTTAAACCAGTAAACTTTAAAAAATTTATTTACATACATCCCGTTTTAAATACACCATAAATAATATAAAAGTATTACATTAATATATAAAAACAAAATCATATATGAATAATTAACAATAAAATATTTCTATATTTATACTAAATAACATTATACTATAATTTATTTTATTAAATATAAAATACTTGTTATAAACCATAAAATAGATACTACAAACTCAAAGAATAACACTTCAAAATAATTTAAATAACTAAACAATATACCCCCAATTATTCCTCCCATAGAAGAACCCAAAAATTGACTAGTAGAATAAATCGCCATTGTCGTACTTTTATAATTTTTAGAAGAAAATTTATTTACTAATGCTGGAAGTATAGTTTCTAAAAATATAAATGCTATAAAAAATATCTGCAATCCCAATATTAATGATATATTGTTATGTCCAAATAATAAAAATATCCCATAACATAAAACAAATAAAAACGCAGACGTTGTTATCGTAATATTACTATACAATACTTTTGATTGTATGAAACAAATACAAAATAAAACAATTAAAAATGATACTAACAAAATTACTATATATATAATTTCAGGAACATACTCAAAAAATTCAAATATTTTCTTTAATTCAACCGGTATAATAATAAAATTACACATTAAAAAAAAATGAATAAGAAAAACACTTAAATTTATTTGACATAAAACTCTATTACTTAAAATTTTAAAAAAATTGCTTATTTCACTCCTAAAATTACAAACAACATTTTTATTTAACAATGATGCCGGAATATAAAACATTCCAAAAAAAAGACAAAAAATCGATAACAAAGAATTTATTAAAAATAAACAATAAAAACCAAACATATTTACAATAATAGGACTTAATATTACTGCTAAAAAAAAACTAATTCCAAAACTTACTCCCAATAATCCCATAATTTTAATTCTATTATGAGGTAATACTAATTCAGATAATAATGTCATACATACTGATGAAATTGCACCTGAACCTTGTAATCCTCGACCAAGAATAATACCCCAAATAGAATTAGAGCTCCACGCAATAATATTTCCTAATAAAAAACATAACAATCCAATATTAATAATTAATTTTTGTCCATATTTGTCAGATAACCATCCATATGGAATTTGAAAAATAATCTGAAATATTCCGTAAATACCAATAGCAACTCCCACTAAAAAAATATTACTATTTTTTAAACACATTCCATATGTACTAAGCACAGGAACAATCATAAACATACCAAATACACGTAAAGAGAAGATCATAAATATGCCTATTATAGCCTTCTTATTATGTGTTTTAATTTCATCAAAACTCATATTATATTTCCAATTCATATTGCAAATCTGAACATACCACATATAATAAAGTAGTTTACGTATTTAAAGTTATCATAATAATAAAGTTGCAACATGCATACGTAAATAAAATAACATTCATACTATTAACAAATAATTAATACGCAATATCATGAACTATATACCCGATTGGAATGAAGAATTAGCAAAAAAGATTGCAAAATCAGAATTTATAAACATGACACCAGATCATTGGGAAATAATATACATTATAAGAAATTTTTATCTAAATTTTAATCTAGCACCTTCTATAAGAATATTAATAAAAACACTAGAAAAAATGAAATATAATAAAAAAAAATGTTCAAGTAGATATTTATTAAAACTATTTCCTAAAAATCCTATTAAACAAGCTAGTAAAATTGCAGGAGTTCCAAAAACTAATGATTGTATATAATTATTTACCAAATATCTAAAATATTTATTAAATATTTATTCGAAAAACATTTTTGTTATACAAAACCAAATAACATAATAATATTTAATAAAAAAATGACAATAATAGACCATCTAAAAATGTTTTTAGCCCACAATTTACTATTTTTAATAGTCAATTCTAATAAAGAATAATATAACCATGTTAAACATAAAAAAAACGAAATTATTAAAAATTTATAATTGATACTATTTATAAAAGTAAGCACAATAACAGAAATAAAAAATAGAATAATATGCAATATTATATGATATCTAGTAATTTTAAATCCATATATAACTGGAAATACTGGTATATTAGCAATTTTATAATCTCTAAAATGAAGAATACATATTGCATAAGAATGAGGAATTTGCCATAAAGCAAACATAATTAACAGATTTAATGAACAAAAATCAAAATTATTAGTAACAGAGCAATAACCTACTATAGGTGGCAAAGAGCCAGAAATACTACCAACAATCGTTGATATAGCTGACGTTTTTTTTAAAAAAAAACTATAAAGAAATATATACGTCAACCATCCTAACAGAAACAAACAAAAACATACAACATTAATAAACTTAACACAAAGAATTAATCCTAAAAACAACATAAACATTGCAATTAAAATTGCTAATTTACAAAATTTATTATATTTTACTAATAATCTACATTGAGTTCGAAGCATTATTTTGTCTATATCACAATCAATAACGTTGTTTAATACACATGCAGACCCAACAATTAAAAATAAACTAAGCGAATCTAAAAATAATAATTTAGAATATATATGTCCACGTGCTGCTACACCATATCCTCCATATAAAGATAGTAAATTCCCTAAAATTATTTTTGGTTTCAATACTTCTAGCAGATACAAGATGACATTTACATAATACATAAATTATTATTTAAATTTTTAATAACCCAAATAGAACCTAACAATATAATTAAACCTACAACTAAAGAAAAAATAACGGATATCAACTTCCATCTTTGTTCTAATGAAAAATCTAAATTTAAGAAAAACTTTATATGGGCTAATATTTGAAAAAACAAACATACAATTATAAATGCATACAAATAGTTTCTAGAAAATATTCTATATATAATTGCAAAAATAGGCATTATACTTAAAATACTTAATAAAATTAAAATAAACAGATATTTTAAATATCGATTTTTCAACATAAATTACCTTAAATTTTAAAAAACATTATACCATTCCAAACAAGTATACAAATGAAAATATAAATACCCATACTATATCTAAAAAATGCCAAAATAAATTTAAACACAACATTCGATAATAAATTAAATTAGTAATATTAAAAGTATAAACGTACTTAATCATTACTATAATCCAAATCAATCCTGAAATTACATGTATTCCATGAGTAGCTATTAAGACGAAAAATGACGATAAAAAGCCACTTCGAGTAGGCCCGAATCCTAAATTTATTAAGTGAAAAAACTCAAACAACTCTAAAAAAACAAATAATAATCCTAATAAAAATGTTATACCTAACCATAAAAAAACCATATATAAATTTTTATTCTTCATTTCAAATAATACTAAATTACAAGAAAACGAACTAAACAAAAGCAAAAACGTTTCTATAATGATTAAATTATTCTGAAAAATATTATGACCCGATGGACCTTGAGCAACATTATCTACTAAAATAAAATACACAGAAAACAATGTACAAAAAATAATGCAATCACTCATTAAATATAACCAAAATCCAAGAAGTTCTTTTGAAAAAATATTAGTATCAATCTTATATTTTTTTTTCATATCATTTTTACATTGAAATTTTTTATTTATCACAATTGTTTTAATCCATCTTTTTAATATTAATACATTTTTCAATCTCTTTAATCTCTTCTATAGAAATAATATAATCACAATTTGTATCTAAACTCTTTATAACCAATAAATAAATAATGACAAAAAAAGATATAAAAAATAACCAAAAAATGTACCAAACTGCAGAAAAACCTAATAAAAAAGCAAAAAACCCAATTAAAAAACCAAACTTGGTATTTTTAGGCATATGAAAACTAGTATACAATATTGGTAATTTATTACTTTTGAAACTTTTCTTAGACTCCCAAAAACTATCTCGAAATTGCACTATAGGTAATACTGCAAAATTATAAAATGGTGGAGGAGAAGTAGTCGACCATTCTAACGTCCTACCATTCCAAGGATCACCAGAACAATCCCGATTCAAATTTCTATCTCTAATCGAAACAAATATTTGAATTATCTGGAATACAATTCCAATAAAAATTAAAATTGTTCCCAAAGCAGCAATCGTTAACATAGAATGAAATTGAGGATTAATATTTTGACTAAGACGACGAGTCATTCCCATTAATCCTAAAGCATAAAGAGGCATAAAAGCACAAAAAAAACCAAAAAACCAACACCAAAATGCACGTTTTCCCCATTTTTCCGATAGCATAAAACCAAATAATTTTGGGAACCAATAAGTTATTCCAGCAAAACATCCAAAAACTACTCCACCAATAATAACGTTATGAAAATGCGCTACTAAAAACAAACTGTTATGTAACGAAAAATCTATAACAGGTAAGGATAATAAAACTCCAGCCATACCGCCAATAGAAAACGTAATTAAAAAACCTATTGTCCATAACATAATAGAATTAATTCGAACATTTCCACGATACATGGTAAATAACCAATTAAAAATCTTTACCCCAGTGGGAATAGAAATAATCATGGTTGTAATACCAAAAAATGCATTAACGTTTGCACTTGCTCCCATCGTAAAAAAATGATGTAGCCAAACTATAAAAGATAAAATAGTAATAACAATAGTAGCCCATATTAAAGAAGTATAACCAAACAGTTCTTTACTAGAAAAAGTAGCTACTACTTCAGAAAAAATTCCAAACACAGGTAATATTAAAATATATACTTCAGGATGCCCCCAAATCCAAATTAAATTAACATACATCATCATATTGCCTCCGAAATCATTTGTAAAAAAATGAAATCCAAGATATCGATCTAACGTAAGCAATAATAAACTTACAGTTAAAACGGGAAAAGAAGCAATAATTAAAATATTTGTACAAAAAGACGTCCACGTAAAAACAGGAATTTTAAACCAATTCATTCCAGAAGATCTCATTTTAATAATTGTTACTAAAAAATTAATAGCTGTTAGTGTCGTACCAATACCAGATATTTGTAAACTCCAAATCCAATAATCTACTCCAACACCCGGGCTATATTGTAGTTCTGATAAGGGAGGATACGCTAACCAACCAGTTTGCGCAAACTCTCCTATACCTAAAGAAACGTTCATTAAAAGAGCTGAAAAAATAGTTAACCATAAACTTAAATTATTTAAAAATGGAAACGCTACATCACGAGATCCTATCTGTAATGGAACCACAAAATTCATTAATCCAATTACTAATGGCATAGCCACGAAAAAAATCATGATAACACCATGAGCTGTAAATATTTGATCATAATGATGTGGCGGCAAAAAACCTGTTCCATTTCCATGATATGAAGATACCAAAAATTGTTGCATTCGCATCATAATTGCGTCAGCAAAACCACGAAATAACATTATAAATGCTAAAAAAATATACATCTTAGCTATCTTTTTGTGATCTACTGTACAACACCATTCATTCCATAAATATTGCCACTTTTGAGCTATCGTAATTATTATGCTAATAACAAGAAACACTAAAATCACTACACAGCAAGTAATCATGATAATAGGATCATGATATGGTATTGAATTTAAACTCAACTTACCAAACATTATCTACACTTCCTTAAAAATGTATTCCACTTATTTAGATAAATTAAAAAAAATTGTATATTATTTTATTCTTATAACGAAATTTTTAAAACATTCGCTATTACTACATTAAATAAATTTTCTTTTAAATTAGAAAAATATTTAATAGCATTATTATCACTCGGTATTGCTAATTGATTAAATTGATACATAGAATTTAATTTATATTTAGATTTTTGAATTTTTTTTACCCATTCATAAAAAAAAATATGATCAGAAGTAACTAATACATCAAATTTCATATTTGAAAATCCTTTTCCGCTGTAATTAGAAGAAAATCCCTTAAACTGTCCTAATTTATTAGCTATTAAATTCAAATTAGTTTTCATTCCTGGCATAACATATATTTGACTACCTAACGAAGGAATAAAAAATGAATTCATTACAGAACCAGAAGTTAAATTAAAAATTATTGGAGTATTAATTGGAATTATTAATTTATTAATTGTAGCAATTTTTTGATCTGGATAAATAAATAACCATTTCCAATCCAACGAAATTACATTAATTTTAATAGGTTGAACATTAGATACAATAGGTTTTTTAGGATCTAAATCATGAACCGATTTCCATGAAAAAATAGATAAAAAAACTATTATAATAATTGGAATTCCCCAAATTAATAACTCTATTATATTAGAATGTGACCACTTTGGATCATACGTTTTAGAAAAGTTTGATTCTCTATAACGTAAAACAAAAAAAATAGTCATAAAAATGACTGGAATTATTATTAATAACATTGTAAAGAAAGAAACAAATAATACAAAACGCTGTTCTTGAGCAATCAATCCATTAGGACATAAAATTGTACAGTCACATCCATTAATACAAAAAATACAACTTACTAATAAAAATTTCAAAATATAACTTTTATACTTGATAAATTGCATTTTTATAGCTCCAAACATTTTATCTTTAGAATAAATAATATTACTTTAAAAATAATTAATACAAACTAAAATACTAAAAATAGCGTTTAAATATTCTATACTTATGAAATTATTATAAAAATAATAAATATTTCACTTAAAATTTATGCTAACTAAACTTTTAATATACAAAAATATATTGTATTATTTAATTAACAATGACTAAACTGTCTAAATATTCCATGTAAAACGAAATAAATTTATAAGATATAACAACCTCTAAACACGAATAATGCTATATTATATAGCATACGAAGTAAATATTTACTTATGTATAATTAATTTTATTCTACCTTTAACTAATCAAAAATGATAAAACAAAAAATAATAAATTTACTTCAAAAAAAAATAAACTACGAAAAATTAAAAATATACAACGAAAGTAAAAAACATAATATAACTCACAATAAAAATTCTCATTTTAAAATTTTAATAGTTAGTAACTATTTTATAAACATTGATATTATTGACAGACACAGAAAAATATATTCTTGGTTATCAATATTTTTTTTTAAATATAAAATAAAATCACTATCAATATACGCTTACACTACTTTAGAATGGAAAAATAAAAAATGCAAAAGTTTTTTTAACTCTCCCTTATGTAAAAATAAACCTAATTCATAATCATACTAAATAATACTTTAAATATACGTACTTATTAGAAACAATGCTTAAAATACTTATACAATTACATATATCAAATTTCTAATTTGAAAAATTTTAATATTCATTAATATTCTTACGAGTATAACTAATTTCAACAACGAAAGAATTATTTGTCAATTTTATCTTCCTAAATGTAAAATCGACAAACTATGCATTACGTGTATCAAAAATGTTTAAAAATTTACCAAAATTTTCATTCACAATACAATTTTGACATGCTTCTAAAAAATACACATCATTACTTACAAAAGATATCAAAATATATAAATGACATATCAAAATCTCTAAATAAATCTTAATACTATTTTAACATACATAATAAATAATCTGTTAACTTAAAAACTATACATTCTTCTTTTCAAATATAACTTCTAAACTATATCTAAATTTTAAATAGCGCTAATATTTTTTAAAATAATTTAAATAATAAATATGAATGTTTTGACACTTATTAACACATACTAAAATAAAATTAATATTTAACTAAAATACGACTACATAATGTAAAATATTATTGGTTCAATAATGTAAAACTAAATACATGTAACATAATTCTGGTAAAAAATATAATTTCAATAAATCCTAATATTCAAGAGACACTATAATGACACTTTATGACAAAGAAATTAATAAAAATTCACTTCTTATTCCTATGGTTATCGAAAAAACTTCATATGGAGAACGTTCATATGACATATATTCTAGACTTTTAAAAGAACGAATAATATTTTTAACAGGAACTATAGATGACAACACAGCAAATTTAATAGTAGCTCAAATGTTATTTTTAGAAGCCGAAAATGCCAAACAAGATATTTATATCTATATAAATTCTCCAGGAGGGGTGATTACAGCTGGAATGTCTATTTACGACACCATGAAATTTATAAAACCCAATGTAAATACTATATGTATAGGACAAGCGTGTTCTATGGCTGCATTAATACTAACTGCAGGAAAAAAAGGATATAGATACTGTTTACCTAATTCTAGAATTATGATTCATCAACCTATAGGAGGTTATAACGGACAAGCTTCAGATATCGAAATTCATGCTAAAGAAATCATAAAAGTAAAAAGAAAACTCAATGAACTAATGGCATTTCATACTTCACAAAGTATTAATACTATAGAAAAAGATACCGAAAGAGATTGTTTTCTTTCAGCTAATCAAGCTATAAAATACGGATTAATAGATACTATTTTAAGCTACAGAACATAAAAACTACTATTTAAAAACATTATTACATTTTTAAAATATAAATTATTACATTTAAAATTTTTTGTTAAAATAAAGAGAAATCAATGGTAGATAATAGCAAAAACAATACCGAAACACTATTATGTTGTTCTTTTTGTGAAAAAAATCAAAAAGAAGTAAAAAAACTAATAGCTGGATTATCAGCGTATATTTGCGATGAATGTATAAAATTATGCAATAATATTCTTGAAGAAGAAAATAACAATTTATCATCATATTATGATGTTAAAAAAAAAATACCTACACCATATGAAATATTTAAACATTTAGATAACTATATAATAGGTCAATTACACACAAAAAAAGTACTATCAGTTGCAGTATATAATCATTATAAACGCTTGAACCATTTAAACTCAAAAAAAAATAATAATATTGAACTAGGAAAAAGTAATCTATTGCTAATCGGACCTACAGGATGTGGAAAAACTCTATTAGCTGAAACATTAGCAAAATTTCTTGATGTTCCATTTTCTATATCTGACGCTACAACGCTAACTGAAGCTGGGTATGTAGGAGAAGATGTTGAAAATATCATCCAAAGATTATTACAAAAATGTAATTATAATATAAAAAAAGCAGAAACAGGAATTATTTATATAGATGAAATAGATAAAATTTCTCGAAAATCTGAAAACCCTTCTATCACCCGTGACGTTTCTGGAGAAGGTGTACAACAAGCATTACTAAAATTAATAGAAGGTACATTAGCTTCAGTTCCAATGCAAGGCGGAAGAAAACACCCGCAGCAAGAATTTTTAAAAGTGGATACTTCAAAAATTTTATTTATATGCGGAGGAGCATTTTTGGGTTTAAATAAAATTATTGAAAAAAGAACAAAATTAGGTACTAAAATTGGGTTTAATGCTAAAGTAAACAAAAATCTTAAAATTTGTTCTAAAGACGCACTAATGCAACAAGTCATTCCTGAAGATTTAATTAAATTCGGACTAATACCTGAATTTATCGGGCGCTTACCTATATTAACAATACTACATGAATTAGATAAAAAAATGTTAGTTAAAATTTTATCTGAACCTAAAAATGCACTAATTAAACAATATCAAACACTATTTAAACTTGAAGATGTTGAACTAAAAATTTGTACAAAAGTTATAGAATATATAGCTCAAAAAGCTATGAACCAAAATACAGGAGCACGAGGTCTACGATCAATTATAGAAATGCTTTTACTAGACACCATGTACCGCTTACCTTCTATGACTAATATAAAAACAATTATAATAGACGAATCAACCATAGTGAACAATAATTTAACCCCAATATTAATTTACAAAAAACATGATTCTAAAACCACATCTGGTAAATAAAACACATAACTATCTAGTTTCTAATAAGATTAGATTATTTATTTTTAAGTTAATAACGTTAAATACCTCGAGTATTTATTCAAAACATACTCAAAATTTTATTATAGTTTTTAAATAATATGGTGGTCTACTCAGTATAATTTTTTAATTTTTAAAAAATTATCATTGAAACTAAGAGAGAATCGTATGAATCCAGAGCGTTCCGAATATATTGAAATTCCTGTTTTACCGCTACGTGATGTAGTTATCTATCCGTATATGGTAATTCCATTATTTGTAGGAAGAGATAAATCTATTAAATGTATTGAAGCATCTATGAATAAGAATAAAAAAATAATGTTGGTTACACAAAAAGAAGCAGAAATTGATGAACCTACAGATAATGATTTATTTACCATTGGAACTACAGCTTCTATTTTGCAAATGCTAAAATTACCTGACGGAACAGTAAAAGTATTAGTAGAAGGATTACAGCGTGCAAAAGTTAAAAAAATTAATAATGAAAACGGCTATTTCACTGCTCAAATTCAATTAATATGCACACCTGAAATCACAGAAAAAGAACAGTCTATACTAATCAGAACAACATTAAATCAATTTGAAAACTATGTTAAATTCAATAAAAAAATTTCTCCTGAAATTTTAAATTCATTAAACAATATTACAAATGCTTCGCAATTGTCTGATATGATCGCTATTCATATGCCGCTAAAATTATCAGAAAAACAATCTATATTAGAAACATATAATACTAATGAAAGATTAGAGCGTCTAATGGCAATAATGGAATCAGAAATTGACTTATTGCAAGTAGAAAAACGAATTCGAAATCGAGTTAAAAAACAAATGGAAAAAAGCCAAAGGGAATATTATTTAAACGAACAAATGAAAGCCATACAAAAAGAATTAGGTGAAATGGACGAAACACTCGATGAACACGAAATTTTAAAACGAAAAATAACTACAATAAAAATGCCAAAAGAAGCACAAGAAAAAATGGCATCTGAATTACATAAATTAAAAATGATGTCACCTATGTCTGCTGAGGCTACAGTAGTCAGAAGTTATATAGATTGGATGATTCAAATCCCATGGAATATACGTAGCAAAGTCAAAAAGAATTTAACACAAGCTCAAAAAATTCTTGATTCAGATCATTTTGGATTAGATAAAGTCAAAGAACGAATTTTGGAATACCTCGCAGTTCAAAGTAGAATTAACACAGTAAAAGGACCTATTTTGTGTTTAGTAGGGCCTCCCGGGGTTGGAAAAACATCTTTAGGACAATCAATAGCACGCGCAACAGGAAGAAAATATATTAGAATGGCACTAGGTGGTATTCGAGATGAAGCTGAAATACGTGGACATCGAAGAACTTACATAGGTTCTATGCCAGGAAAAATAATCCAAAAAATGGCAAAAGTAGGCGTAAAAAATCCATTGTTTTTATTAGATGAAATAGATAAAATGTCTTGCGATATACGCGTTGATCCAGCATCAGCACTATTAGAAGTACTAGATCCAGAACAAAATGTAGCATTTAACGACCATTATCTAGAAGTAGACTATGATCTTTCTAACGTAATGTTTATTGCAACATCTAATTCTACTAATATCCCAGCACCTTTGCTAGATCGAATGGAAATTATTCGCATTTCAGGATATACTGAATTTGAAAAATTAAATATAGCAAAATCATATTTAAAACCAAAACAAATTAAGAGAAACGCTTTAAAAAGCAACGAACTAACTATAGAAGACTCTGTTGTTACTAACATAATTCGATACTATACTAGAGAAGCTGGAGTAAGAAACTTAGAACGCGAATTATCAAAAATTTGCCGAAAATGTGTTAAAAACTTAATTCTAAACAAATCCTTAAAAAAAATAAAAATTACCACTGATAATTTACACGATTATCTTGGAATAAAAAAATACGATTTTGGAAAAACAAACTACAAAAATCAAATTGGGCAAGTAATTGGTTTAGCATGGACTGAAGTAGGCGGAGAACTATTAACAATCGAAGCAGCTTGCATATCAGGTAAAGGAAAATTAATTTATACAGGATCTTTAGGAGAAGTAATGCAAGAATCTATTCAGGCTGCTTTAACAGTAGTACGTTCACAAGCAAACAAACTGGGAATTAAAAAAAATTTTTACGAAAAAAATGATATTCACGTTCATGTTCCTGAAGGTGCTACACCTAAAGATGGACCTAGCGCTGGTATAGCTATGTGTACAGCAATAGTATCTTGTTTAACCGGAATTCCTGTAAAATCTGATATAGCTATGACAGGAGAAATAACTTTAAGAGGCCAAATACTAACTATAGGAGGATTAAAAGAAAAACTCTTAGCAGCACATAGAGGTGGTATAAAAAAAGTTTTAATTCCTTATGATAATGAAAAAGATTTACAAGAAATTCCAAAAACAATTCTTAAAGGTCTTTTTGTACATCCTGTAAAGCACATTAAAGAAGTTTTAAACTTATCTTTAGAAAATACTCCTTATTTTAGTTCTAAATAAAATATAACCTTGTTATTAAATAATTTTAAATTTTATCTGGCAAATTAAAACATAGTTTGCCAGACTGCAATTATAAATTTACATATAAGGTAACTTAGTATATTAACAATGCACAAACTAACATCAAAATTATCTAATTTAATTCTACTATTATTAATAATAATAATTTTTATATCATTAATTTTAACAAACTTTAATAACTATTTGTTAGAAAATTTATCAGAATACGAAATTAAAATAAACAATACAGAGATTAGTCGAGAAGAATTTATCCAAAGATATAACCTAGAATGTTTCTATAATGATAAAAATTTTAAAAACGATATTATTACAAATCCTAAAAATCCAAAATATATCTCAGAAATTTATAATATAACATTATCAAACATAATATATGAATCATTATTACAACAATACGTACATCAACTCCATTTTAACATTGATTATTCACATGTAAAAAATTATATATACAAACAAACTATTTTTAGACAAAATCAAAAATTTAATAAAGAAAAATACTATGAATATTTAAAAAAATTACAAATAAGTTCTAATGAATATATTAAAAAAGTTATGACATATTTAGAAATAAAAGAATTTATTAAGACTCTTACTAATACAGACTTTATACTAAATAATGAAAAAAATAATATTCTAAAATTATTTGAACAGGGTAGAATAGTTAACAAATCTTATGTCAATCTTAATAATCTAAAATTAATAGAACACATAAGTAATAAAGAACTCAAAAGATATTACATTAATCATAAACATCAATTTTTATCACCAAAAAAATTTAAAATTAGTTATTTTTTAATAAATAAAAATAATGTTTTTGTACCATGTATTAAAAAATTTTATTTTAAAAACAAAGATAATACTTTTCAACATGAATTATTTTTACAACACAAAAAATCAAAAAAACAAAATGATAATATTATTAAAAAATTACTGACAACACACACAAATACCTCTCAGTTTAAAAATATTATTCAAAAAAATAACATATGTATACATCATACACCATGGTTAACACAAACATTATACAAACACGAAAAATTACCTAAAAAATTATTAAAATATATTATTAACAATAATATTTTATTTCATAATAACAAAAACACTATTAAAAACTATCCTACAATCATACATATGAATAACAATAATGCTTATGTTTTATGGATACAAAAATATGAAAAAGCAACAATAGAAAATTTTTCTAAAAAAATTCGAAAAAAAATTATAAATATTCTAAAAAACGAACATTCTAAAAAAATTCGTTACCAAATTGTTCAAAAAATAGTATATCAATTAAATCATGGTGACACGAACTTGTTTAGTCAACTAAAATTAAAATTCAGTAATTCAGAATATTATTCTAGATTTAACACTAATACATTAACTAATAAAATATTTTCACTGCCAATTCCAAAAAAAGGACAAAAAATTTATTTTATATTTCATGATCAAAAAAAACTATTTTTATACCAATTTTCAAATATCTTCTATTTTAAACTTACTAAAAAACAAAAAAAAATGATTGCGTCTTATATATCACAATCTCATTCAGAAATAATACTAAATGCTATTTTAGAAAATTTATATAAAACAGCACATATTTCTTATAAAGGATATATTAATTAATATTAATAAGTAAGTATATGTTACAAAACAAAATGCAAAATTTATTTTAATTTACTAAACATAATTATCAAAAAAGTACATTGTTTTTCTAAAATTTAAATACAAAAATTATTATTCCAATATTAATATTTATTTAAAAAAATATACTAAGAATATAAATATTAAATTTTAATAAGCATACTATTAAATTATAAAAAATTAAAAATTCTTACTTTTGAAGAAATATTCTATTATCTATTTAAATAAAATTTACTTTTTATTTAATATAAAAATAATGTTATTTCATATTTACTATTTAAACATAATTCAAAAATATAGTTTACTATAAAATAATAATATTAATTTTATAAAATTCTTTAAAATACTGATTGCGTTATCTAAAAAATTACCAAAAAAAAAATAATAAATTAATAAAGAAATTATTATAAAAACAATTACTATAGGAACTATATGTGCAACTACTTAAACAACTAAAATGGTATTTCATACAAGAATACAAAAACTATACCATAGCAATATTCTTATTAATTTCTATTTCTATCTTGCAATTATATCCTCCAAAATTAATAGGAATGCTAATAGATATTAGTATTAGAAAACAAACACAAAAAGCACCAATATTGCCTTTAATTTTAATAATTTTATTTATTTCCATAATTATTTATATTTTACGCTACATGTGGAGACTATTTTTATTCGGCGCATCCTATAAATTGGCTATCAAACTCAGAATTGAAATTTATAATTATTTATGTCAACAAAAAAACGATTTTTATTTAAAACATAAAACAGGTGATCTAATCGCTAGAATTACCAACGATGTAGACAAAGTAGTATTCGCAGCTGGAGAAGGTGTCTTAACTCTAGTGGATTCTTTAATCATGGGAGTATCTGTCATTATAGTTATGATTACTCAAATAAGCTGGAAATTAACTATCATTTCTCTAATTCCTATGCCAATTATGGCTATAATAATAAAACGTTTTGGTAAGAAATTATATTCGAGTTATCATGATGCTCAAACTACATTTTCGCATCTTAATAATTATGCGCAAGAAAATCTTAATAATATCCACATGATTAAAGCATTTGGATTAGAAAATTACTATAGCAAAAAATTTCTTAAAATCGCTCATAAAACAAGAAAAAAAAATATAAAAATCGCAAAAATTGATTCAAAATTTAATCCAATAATTCACTTATTTATTTCAATTTCACACTTATTAGCTATCACTATTGGAAGTTATATGATTACATATAACGAAATTAGCACTGGAGAATTAATGAGTTTTATACTGTATCTAGGACTTATAATCTGGCCAATGTTAGCATTCGCATGGATGTTTAATATCATAGAAAGAGGAAGTGCATCATGGGATAGAATAAAATCAATGATTAATAACAATTTATTTATACATAAAAAAAAATATAAAAATATATCCAATATTCCAGGAATATTAGAAGTTAAAATTAATTATTTTAAATATTCCAAATCTAATAAAACAATATTAAAAAATATCAATTTTAAAATTCGTCCAGGACAAATACTAGGTATTTGTGGTCCTACTGGATCAGGAAAAAGTACACTATTAAAACTAATACAACGTCAAATTGAACTTTACGACGGAAAAATATCATATCATTCCATTCCTATTACACAATTTAATATAGTAGAATGGCGAAAAAAAATGTCTATAGTTAATCAAACCACTTTTTTATTTTCAGATACAATTGCAAATAACATTAAATTAGGAAAGCCATATGCTTCACAAAAAGAAATAGAACAAGCAACTACTTTTTCTGACCTTCATAATGACATTATGACGTTTCCTCAAGGGTACAATACACAAGTAGGAGAACGCGGAATTATGTTATCAGGAGGACAAAAACAAAGAATATCAATCGCACGAGCGCTATTACTAAAATCAGAAATATTAATTTTAGATAATGCTCTATCATCAGTTGATAACAAAACTGAAATAAATATTTTAGAAAACCTAAAGACTTGGAAAAAAAACAAGAATACTATCATAATGTGTACACATAGATTATCTTCATTAATAAACTCAGACCTAATAATCGTTATAGAAAATGGTTCTATAACACAAATTGGAAAACATAAGCTATTAATTCAAAATTTAAAACAATGGTATGGAAAAACATATTTACATCAAAAATTATCCAATCATTAAAAAATAAAAATAAGGACAATTTTATAAAATGAATAATGTTATAGATTTTTGGCCTACGTTAAAACGTCTATTATATTATGGCACAAATGTCAAAAAATATCTAATACTCGGATTTACTTTGTTGTTATTTTCATCTATTTTTGAAGTTTTAAATCCAATACTTATTAGTTGTTTTATTAAACATTACTTCATTAACAATACAGTTAATTATTCATTAAAAATTATTACATATTATTTAATTCTACAAATATTAGCAGCTATATTAAATTATCATCAAAACATAATCTTTAATAAGATATCCCTTACTGTCATTCAAAAATTACGTTATGATGTAATGTCTTCTACACTTCAACTTCCAATTAAAATGTTTGATCAAAGACCAATAGGTCAATTTATCTCTCGAATCACAAACGATACTGAAACTATTAAAGAATTATATGATACTGTAATAAAATCATTATTCCAAAATATTATATTAATATTAATTACCTTAATAACGATGTTTATACTAGAATGGAGAATGGCATGCATAGCTTCTATTATTTTTCCAATCGCGCTAATAATAATGTTATTATACCAATATTTTAGTAAACCTATACTCAGAAAAATAAAAGTTTATATTGCTAATATTTACAATATATTTAACGAAATAATTAACGGAATAGATGTTATTCAACAATTTCATCAAGAACAAAAATTTAGAAAATCCATTAAAAAAATTAGTATATCTCACTATTACTTTCGAATGAAAATTTTAAAATTAGACAGTTTTTTGCTACGACCACTATTAAATTTTTGTTCTACACTAATATTATGTGGACTAATATTAATTTTTGGCATTTATCCAATTGGATTTTTTGAAATTGGAACACTATATGCATTCATTACATATTTAAATAGATTAAATGAACCCCTAATTACTATAACCTCACAACAATCTATTTTTCAGCAAGCTATTGTAGCCGGGGAAAGAATATTTGAAATAATACATACGCCCAAACAACAATATGGAGATGATTCATTACATTTTCGAGAAGGAAATATAAAAGTAAAAAATTTATATTTCAGTTATACCAATAATAACGTTTACGTATTAAAAAATATTAATATTTTTATTCCTTCTAAACAATTTATAGCTTTTGTTGGAAGAACTGGAAGTGGAAAAAGTACGCTATCAAAATTATTAATAGGACATTATCCTGCAACACTTGGTAAAATTTGTTTAGACGAAAGAAACATTCAAACATTTACTCATAATGTCCTTAAAAAAAATATTTCTATTGTGCAACAAGATCCTATAATACTTAATGATACAATTTTAGAAAATATTACTCTTGGAAGAAATATATCAACAAAAAAAGTTTTAAAAATTTTAAAAACAATAAAACTAATACAATTTGTAAATTCTTTGCCAAAAGGACTAAAAACATTATTAGGCGAAAACGGAAATATTTTATCAATTGGTCAAAAACAATTATTATCTATCGCTAGAACTTTAATTTCTTGTCCTAAAATTTTAATATTAGATGAAGCTACATCAAACGTTGATTTAGATACGGAAAACAATATAAAAAAAATACTATCTTCTGTTAAACATCTCACAACAATCATAGCCATAACACATAGATTATCTACAATCAAACACGCAGATAACATTTTCGTATTCAATAATGGGGAAATTGTAGAATCAGGTACTCATTACAATTTAATAAGAAAAAAAAGCTACTATAAGAATATGTATTATTCTCAAGCAATAAAAAATTAAAAAATTAAAAAATTTCAATATAAATTAGATAATATATAATTATACTAAAACTAACAATCTCTGTTAGTAATATTCGTAATACCTGTACTGTCTTAATATGGCTGCTATTTTCCAATCCTGACCAAATTCTTAAGAATTACAGTATTATAGAGTACTAACAGAGATTTATACTAGTTATATTGCACTAAAAATTTATTAATTGCAAATTTTTTTCCTAATTTTTATTTTCGAAACATATATTGTAAAAATCTTCTTAAAAAATTTTATTTGTGATAAAATAAATTAAACAAACTTGATATTTAATCAATCACTTAATACCATGAACTATCATATTTTAGCTAAAAAATGGAGGCCACAAACATTTAATGACGTTATCGGACAACAATATATTGTTTCTGCAATCTCTAATAGCTTATTATTGGGTCGCATACATCATGCTTGGTTGTTTTTTGGAATTCGAGGAACAGGAAAAACTACTATTGCACGAATATTGGCTAAAAGTTTAAATTGTAAATTAGGAATATCTCCAAATCCATGTAGAAAATGTTCTAATTGTGTAGAAGTAGAACAAGGGAACTTTATTGATCTATACGAAGTAGATGCAGCATCTCGTACTAAAGTTGAAGACATGAAAGAACTACTAGATAATATAAGATATTTACCTTCTAAGGGGAGATTTAAAATATATCTAATTGATGAAGTTCATATGTTGTCACGATATAGTTTTAATTTTTTACTAAAAAACATAGAAGAACCACCACAACATATTAAATTTATTTTAGCAACTACTAACTTAGAAAAAATACCAGATACAATACTATCACGCTGTTTACAATTCCAGTTAAAACCAATAAATTTAAATGAAATAGTTGCTTGTATTTCTAATATTTTACACAAAGAAAACATTACATATGAAATCAAAGCTTTATCTTTAATATCTCAAAAATCAGAAGGTAGCTTGAGAGATGCAATTACGTTAACAGAACAAATGATATCCATGGGAAAAGGAAACATAACTGAAAAAATAGTAAGAAAAACTTTGGGAATGTTATACGAAGATCAAATATTATATATTCTAACAACACTATTAAATAAAGACCTAAAAAATTTAGTCTTATGTTTTAAATATATTTCAGATACACACATTAATTTTGAAAATATATTAGTAGAAATATTACAACTATTACACCAAATTTCGATAATAAAAATTATTCCTTCTATAAAACTAAACGATACTAAATATTCTAAAAACATGCAACATGCAATACAAAAAATAGCTGAACTATCTAATTATAATGATATATATTTATATTATCAAACTGCATTATTAGGAAAAAAAGAACTACATATCGCTCCTGATCAAAAAATTAGCATAGAAATGACATTATTACGCATGTTTAATCTAAATACCAAACCTATATACATAAAATAAAAAAAAATACTCTAAATTAGAATTAAAAAACGATTTCTAAAAATAAAAATTATAATTAATAAACATAAACATTTTGACAATATTGATTACATTGACCGAAATATTGCAACTTCAATTTTTTTAAACTATTATACATAATAAAAAGTTTAACGTCTTAAATAATTCTTTAAATAACATATATAAAGCTGCTATATTAACAATAATCTTAATTATTAAGGATTCTTATGTTTTCAAAAGATGGATTAAATAACTTAATGCAACACGCACAAAAGATTCAAGAACAAATGAAAAAAATACAACAAGAAGTATCTGAAATAGAAGTTACTGGAGAATCTGGAGCTGGAGCAGTGAAAGTAACTTTAATTGGATCACACTACTGTAAAAAAATTGAACTAGACAAAAACACAATTTTAGAACATGATAAAGAAATATTAGAAGATTTAATCACAGCCGCATTTAATGATGCAGTACGAAAAATATCTGATCTTCAAAAACAAAAAATGTCATCCATATCATCAGAAATGAAATTTTCTAATAATTTGAATTTACCCTTTTAGTTCACAAAAACTATCTCAAAATAAATATTTTTTTTTTAAATTATTCTTGTACATGGTAAATTATCATTCTAAAACATTTACCTACTTTAATGATCATATTTAACTCTACTACTACAGCGAATAAATTTATGACTGCAAATAAAAATCAAAAAAAAACATATAATTTTAAATCAGAAACAAAAGAATTATTACATTTAATGATTCATTCTTTGTATTCCAATCGAGAAATATTCTTTAGAGAATTAATATCTAATGCTGCAGATGCAATTGACAAATTAAAATTTAACGCAATATCTGCACCAGAACTATACGAAAATGATACTAATCTATACATTAGAATCTTCTCAAATAAAAATAATAATAGTTTAACAATTAGTGACAATGGCATTGGAATGAAATATGAAGATATCATTAATAATTTAGGTACAATAGCTAAATCTGGTACAAAAGAATTTATAAAAACGTTAAATAAAAACAACAAAATAAAAAACGATTTAATTGGTCAATTTGGAGTGGGATTTTATTCTTCATTTATCGTATCTGAAAAAGTTATTGTTAAAACTAGATTTGCAGGATTAAAAGAAAATCAAGGTGTTATATGGACATCAGATGGAAAAGGAACATATGAGGTTAATGAAATTAATAAAAAAGAACGAGGAACTGAAGTTACATTATACCTCACAAAAGATCATTATGAATTCTTAGAAACATGGAAAATACAAAATACAGTTAGTAAATATTCAGATCATATTTCTATTCCTATCGAATTGAACACATACGATGAAAAAGAAAAAACTTATTTTTGGAAACAAATAAATCAAGCTGAAGCTATATGGACTAGACCAAAATCTGAAATCACTGAGTTACAATATAAAAACTTTTATAAAAAAATTGCTAATGATACCAACGATCCTCTCACATGGACACACAATAAAGTAGAAGGAAATCAAGAATATACAATTCTATTATTTATACCTTCAAAATCAGCCTGGGATATTTGGAATAGAGACAATAAACACGGATTAAAATTATACGTAAAACGTGTCTATATCATGGACGATGCAGAACAATTTTTGCCAAATTACTTAAGATTCGTAAAAGGAATTATAGATTCTAACGATTTACCTTTGAACGTCTCTCGAGAAATATTACAAGACCACAAACTAGTTTATAATCTAAAAAAATCACTCACAAAAAAAGTATTACAAGTACTTCATTCATTAAGTCAAAATGTTTCAAAATACGAAATATTTTGGAAACAGTTCGGTTTAATTCTAAAGGAAGGACCTGCTGAAGATTCAGAAAATCGGACATCAATTTCCAATCTTATCAGATTTTCTTCGCTGTTAAACAATACTCAAAAACCAACTATGTCACTAGAAAATTATGTAAAGAATATGAAGCAAAATCAAGAGAAAATATATTTTATAACAGCTGACAATTATGCCTCTGCAGTTAGTAGTCCGCACTTAGAATTTTTCAAGAAAAAAAATATAGATGTATTAATTTTATCAGACAAAATTGACGAATGGATGATGAATTATTTAATTGAATATAATGAAAAAAAATTCCAATCAGTAAGTAAAGATGATAAATCTATTGAAAAATTGGTACATGAACAAAATAGTCAAAATGAAACTTATCAAGAAAACATGAACGATTTCTTAAACAGAGCTAAAAAAACATTAAGTGATAAAATTAAAGATATACGATTTACACATAAACTAACCAATACTCCTGCTATGGTCATCACTGATTCTAATGAAATGAGTACTCAAATGGCTAAACTTTTTTCTGCTGCAGGACAAACAGTCCCAACTATAAAGTACATCCTTGAAATAAACCCAAACCATCTTTTAATAAAAAAAATTAATAATGAAAAAAATGAAAAAAAATTTAAAAATTGGATCAATTTCTTATTTGAGCAATGTTTACTTGCCGAAAAAAATACATTAGACAATCCTAATAAATTTATAGCTAGAATAAATGATTTACTAATAAATAATTAAAAAACTTAACTACATCAAACAAACAATCATTCAAAATTTAACAAGGACAAATTATGCATATCGTTTTAATTGGAGGGCCTGGAACAGGAAAAGGAACACAAGCAGAGCTTCTGTCAAAAAAATATATGCTTCCTGTGATTTCTACTGGACATATATTACGAAAGATTAGTACAAAAAAAACATTGTTTGGAGAAAAAATAAAAAATATTATAAATTCAGGAAAATTAGTTCCAGACACTATAATCATTAAAATAATTACAAATGAAATTCTTCATAAAAATTATACAAATGGATTTATTTTAGATGGATTTCCAAGAACAATAAAACAAGCAAAAAATTTAAAAAATACTAATATACAAATAGATTATGTCTTTGAATTTATATTACCAACAAAGTTGATTTTTAAAAGAATACAAACCAGGACAATTAATCCAATAACAGGAACCATATACAATAATGTAATACAAAAAAATTCAGAATTAAAAAATCTTAAAATAAATACCTTAAAAAGTAGACTTGACGATCAATATCCTATAATTCTAAAACGACTAAAAGAACATAAAAAAAACATTGTTTATCTTAAAGATTTTTACATAAACGAACAAAAACATAAAAGTCTTAAATATCATGAAATAAATAGTCAAAATACAATTAAAAATGTTAATATCGAAATAAAAAAAATTCTTGAAAATAAACTTTAATATACTAAGCGAATTAAAAAATTATAATATCCTTATGTTTTTCTCTGCGCTCTATAGGATTCGAACCTATGACCTACGGCTTAGAAGGCCGTTGCTCTATCCATCTGAGCTAAGAGCGCAAATACTTACTTGTTTTATTTCGATTTATACATACATTAAATAATATAATACCATTAATTTTAATAAAATAAATTTTTTTTTAAATTGAGTGTACACTAATATGCTAAAAAAAGTTTTAAACGGAACACGCATTGCAAAAAAATTAGAATTCAAAATCCTAAAACAAGTTAATTATAAACTTTCTTTAGGACAAAGACCACCCGGTTTAGCTGTTATTTTAATAGGATCTAACTCTGCATCCACAATTTACGTTAAAAAAAAACGTTTCATGTGCGAACAAGTAGGATTTATATCAAAATTTTGGAAATTTTCAAAAAATATACAAGAATCAAAAATTCTTAATCTTATTTATAAACTAAATTATGATACTACTATTGATGGAATTTTAGTACAATTACCCATACCCCCGAACATAAACAATCAAAAATTATTTAGTAGTATTATTCCTACCAAAGATGTAGATGGTTTTCATCCATATAACATAGGTTCTCTATGCCAAAAATCACCTTACTTACGTCCTTGCACACCTTTCGGAATAATTACGATGCTGAAACATTATAAAATAAAAATTCGAGGATTACACGCAGTAGTTATAGGAGCTTCAAATATTGTAGGAAGGCCCATGAGTATGGAATTATTACTGGCCGGGTGTACTACTACAATCACGCACAGATTTACAAAAAATCTCAAACACTACGTAAAACAAGCTGATCTAATAGTTATAGCCATTGGGCACGCCCATTTTTTAAAAGGTACTTGGATTAAAAAGGGAGCTATCGTTATTGACGTAGGAATAAATCGTCTAAAAAATGGAGAAATAGTAGGTGACGTAGATTTTAAAACAGCATACAAAAAATCATCATACATTACACCAGTCCCTGGTGGAGTAGGTCCTATGACTGTAATTACACTATTAAATAATACTTTAAAAGCTTATGAACAAATATCTAAAGATTGCAAATAAAATCTATCATTACACATTTACTGCAATGATCTCCAAAAAGTGTTAAAACTAGTATCCTCTAATACTATGCCTAATTCCAATAATTCTTTGCGTATTCTATCAGCTCTAACCCAATCTTTAACTCGTCTAGCTTTATCTCGTTCATATATTAAACTATTTATTTTCCCTATGATACTATTATTACAATTAAAGTTATTCTGTAAAAAATATTCTGGATCTTTTAATAAAATTCCTAAAATACTTCCTAATTGTCGTAATTTACTAGCTAACTGACTAGCCTTATTGCTATCTATTAATTTAAATTTATTTATTTCTTTAGATAACCTCAATAATATTGACAAAGCCAATGGAGTGTTAAAATCACTATTCATAGCTTTATAAAAATCAGTTTTAAAATTATCAACAATATCAAGACCCTTTATGTCAAAATCTACTCCACGTAAAGACAAATATAACTTTTTCAATAATTTACTCGAATTACTCAAATTTTTGTAACAAAAATACAAAGGGTGCCTATAATGAGTAGACAATAAAAAAAATCGAATAATTTCTGAATCATATTGAGTTAATAAATCTCTTAATAACAAGGTATTATTCAATGATTTTGACATCTTTTCATTATTAATAATCACTAATCCTGTATGCATCCAATGTTTTATAGAAAAATTACTATCAATACAAACCGATTGTGCTAACTCATTTTCATGATGGGGAAATAATAAGTCTACACCTCCCCCATGAATATCTATTTTATTTTTAAATGCAGATCTGCACATAGATGAACATTCAATGTGCCAACCAGGTCGTCCATTACCCCAAGGAGAATTCCAACCAACAAATATACTACTTTTCGAAGTTTTCCATAATGCAAAATCTGCAATATTTTTCTTAGTAGAATAATGTGAAATATTAATTTCTTTATTTAATATTTTTGAAAATTGATTAGATAATGCACCATAATTTAAATAACTGCTTACAGAAAACATAATATCACCATTGCATGCTACATACGCATGCTTTTTATTTAATAAAATAGAAATAAATTTAATAATATCACTAATATTTTCTGTAACACGAGGTTCACTATCTGGAGGCAAAATATTTAATGCAGAAAAATCATCCTTCATATTAGAAATCATTCGATTAGATAAACTTATATAACTTTCATTATTTTTTAAAGATGCAGCAATAATTTTATCATCAATATCTGTAATATTGCGAACATATTTTAATGCATATCCTAGGGAACGTAAATAACGTACTACTACATCAAAAAATATGAATGTTCTACCATGACCAATATGACAAAAATCATAAGCTGTAATGCCGCACACGTACATATTAATTGTTTTTTTTTTATCTACTTCTAACTGTTCTTGTAATCGCGTGTAAGAATTAAAAATTTTTAACATAGTATTAAATTTCATAAAAGAAAAAAGATTATTACTATATAATATGATAAAATTTTATATAAATGCAAAAATATATATAAAAAACTATTACAATTAAAATTAACATAAAAAAACAAAACACATGATCCTAAACTATTATGGCTAGAGGTATTATTTTTATCTAACCTAACTGCACTAAACTCTAACAACTTATAATAATTTCTACACAATTATGTATTCTTAATATTCAACCTAAAATTTTTAATATTATAATGAAAAATAATTAAATTTTTAATTTTTAAAATTTATCAAAAAAATAAATTTTTATCTTATTACAAAAAAACTAACAAAATTAATTCCTAAAAATAAAATATTTAAAAAAAACTCTTATTAAACAAATACGACAATTTTCTATATAAATTCAAAATAGGAATAAAAATGAGAAAAAATAAACTAGAAAAAATGTTAAAATTTCCTTGTTTATTTACATATAAAGTAATTGGATTAGCACAACCAGAACTTGTTGATAAAATAGTTAAAATAATTCAATGTAAATTACCTGGAGATTATGTTCCTCAAATAAAATCTAGCAATAAAGGAAATTATTTGTCTATCTCCATTACTATATGTGCTAATACCTTTGAAGAAATAGAAAGTCTCTATTATGAATTAAGTAATATTAATATAGTTAGAATGGTCTTATAAATAAAAATGCACAAAAAAATAATCACTCCAAACACCAGACAAAATATAAAAATGTAATGCAGCTTTATTACTAGCGCTGCATTACGACATTAAAATATTTTTAAAATAATTTTAATAAAATTATAAACTAATCACATTAGCCGCTGATGGCCCTTTTGCTCCTTCGGTAATTTCGAATTCAACACTTTGACCTTCTGATAAAGTCTTAAATCCGTTGCTTTGGATAGCTGAAAAATGAACAAAAACATCTTTGCTTCCATCTTCAGGAGTAATGAAACCAAACCCTTTAGATTCATTAAACCATTTTACATTACCTTTAATCTTGGACATCTATATTACCTTCACATGAAAAAATATACACTAAACTTTAAATTACAAGTTAGTACAACGAATTGTAGATTATTTTATTTATAACTAATCTATGTTAAATTATTATAAATAAATACTATATAAACTAAAAGATAGATTAACACGTAAATTATCTGTTAGCTAGTATCTATTCTATAAATTCTAAATTTTTCGTAAAAAAAATAAAATTTTTTATAGAATTTACTTTTTTAAATAAATAAAGCTTTTATCAATACAAAAAAAAATCCGAATTTAGATTTCGGATTTTTGAAACCTGGTAATGTCCTACTCTCACACAGGGATACCCTGCACTACCATCGGCGTTGAAATGTTTCACTTCTGAGTTCGGCATGGTTTCAGGTGGTACCATAACACTATTTTTACCAGGTTTAATATTCTTAAAAAATGTAAATAATAAATGTTTAAGAAAATATATCGGATTGCAAGAATATTTTATTTAAATTTTATTTAAACACCTCTGGTGTTGTAAGGTTAAGCCTCTCGGGTCATTAGTACTGGTTAGCTAAACATATTACTACGCTTACACATCCAGCCTATCAACGTCGTAGTCTTCAACGTCCCTTCAGTAAACCAAAATATAAGTTTCAGGGAAGACTAATCTTGGAGCAAGTTTCGCGCTTATATGCTTTCAGCACTTATCTTTTCCGCATTTAGCTACCGGGCAATGCCATTGGCATGACAACCCGAACACCAGAGATGCGTCCACTTCGGTCCTCTCGTACTAGAAGTAGCCCTCCTCAATCTTCCTACGCCCACGGCAGATAGGGACCGAACTGTCTCACGACGTTCTAAACCCAGCTCGCGTACCACTTTAAATGGCGAACAGCCATACCCTTGGGACCTGCTTCAGCCCCAGGATGTGATGAGCCGACATCGAGGTGCCAAACACCGCCGTCGATATGAACTCTTGGGCGGTATCAGCCTGTTATCCCCGGAGTACCTTTTATTTGTTGAGCGATGGCCTTTCCATACAGCACCACCGGATCACTAAGACCTGCTTTCGCATCTGCTCGCATTATCACGCTCGCAGTTAAACTGGCTTATGCCTTTGCACTAACCTTACGATGTCCAACCGTAATTAGCCAATCTTTGTACTCCTCCGTTACTCTTTGGGAGGAGACCGCCCCAGTCAAACTACCCACCAGACACTGTCTCTATACCGGATTACGGTATTAGGTTAGAAAACTAATCATTAAAGGGTGGTATTTCAAGGTTGACTCCACTTAAACTAGCGTCTAAGATTCATTGTCTCCCACCTATCCTACACATTAAAAATAAATTTTCAGTGTCAAGCTATAGTAAAGGTTCACGGGGTCTTTCCGTCTTGCCGCGGGTATACTGCATCTTCACAGAAATTTCAATTTCACTGAGTCTTGGGTGGAGACAGCCTGGCCATCATTACGCCATTCGTGCAGGTCGGAACTTACCCGACAAGGAATTTCGCTACCTTAGGACCGTTATAGTTACGGCCGCCGTTTACCGGGGCTTCAGTCTAGAGCTTTAAGTTGCCTTTAACTCCTTCGATTAACCTTCCGGCACCGGGCAGGCGTCACACCGTATACTTCCACTTTCGTGTTTGCACAGTGCTGTGTTTTTAATAAACAGTTGCAGCCAGCTGTTATCTTAGACTGGATTCAGCTTATAAAAGTAAATTTTATTCACTTACTACCAGTGTGCCTTCTCCCGAAGTTACGGCACTATTTTGCCTAGTTCCTTCACCCAAGTTCTCTCAAGCGCCTTAGTATGCTCTACTTAACTACCTGTGTCGGTTTTAGTACGATTCAATATTACTTATAGCTTAGAGGCTTTTCTTGGAAGTATGGTATAGATTACTTCGTCACCGTAATGACTCGTCATCACGCCTTGTATTTTAAAAGAAGACCGGATTTTCCTAATCTTCATACGTACACGCTTAAACCAGGATAACCGTCACCTGGATAACTTAACCTTCTTCGTCCCCACTTCGCAAATAACATTGAGCACAGGAATATTAACCTGTTATCCATCGATTACGCCTTTCGGCCTCACCTTAGGGGTCGGCTCACCCTGCCCCGATTACCGTTGGACAGGAAACCTTAGTATTTCGGCGAACAGGTTTTTCACCTGTTTTATCGTTACTCATGTCAGCATTCGCACTTCTGATACCTCCAATATACTTTACAATATATCTTCACTGGCTTACAGAACGCTCCTCTACCCAACAAAAAAACATATTTTGTTGCCGCAGCTTCGGTACATAATTTTAGCCCCGTTAAATCTTCCGCGCAAGCCGACTCGACCAGTGAGCTATTACGCTTTCTTTAAATGATGGCTGCTTCTAAGCCAACATCCTGGCTGTTTATGCCTTCTCACATCGTTTCCCACTTAATTATGATTTTAGGACCTTAGCTGGCGGTCTGGGTTGTTTCCCTTTCCACAACGAACGTTAGCACCCGCTGTGTGTCTCCCGTAATAACATTCTTCCGTATTCGGAGTTTGCATCGGATTGGTAAGCCGGGATGGCTCCCTAGCCGAAACAGTGCTCTACCCCAGAAGATGAATTTACGAGGCGCTACCTAAATAGCTTTCGAGGAGAACCAGCTATCTCCCGGTTTGATTGGCCTTTCACCCCTAGCCATAGGTCATCCGCTGATTTTTCAACATCAGTCGGTTCGGTCCTCCAGTCAGTTTTACCTAACCTTCAACCTGCCCGTGGCTAGATCACCGGGTTTCGGGTCTGTATCCTGAAACTAATTCGCCCAATTAAGACTCGGTTTCCCTACGGCTCCCCTTAACTCGGTTAACCTTGCTACAGAATACAAGTCGCTGACCCATTATACAAAAGGTACGCAGTCACTCCTAAAAAAAGCTCCTACTGCTTGTACGTACACGGTTTCAGGTTCTATTTCACTCCCCTAACCGGGGTTCTTTTCGCCTTTCCCTTACGGTACTAGTTCACTATCGGTCAGTCAGGAGTATTTAGCCTTAGAGGATGGTCCCCCCATATTCAGACAAGATTTCTCGTGTCTCGCCCTACTTTTCGAACGTATAAATAAATTGTTTTCGTATACAGGACTATCACCTTGTATCGTTAATCTTTCCAAATTATTCTACTAACAACTAAAAATATAACTATGTTCTAGGCTCCTCCCATTTCGCTCGCCACTACTTAGGGAATCTCGTTTGATTTCTTTTCCTCAAGATACTTAGATGTTTCAGTTCTCTTGGTTTGCTTTACTAATCTATGTATTCAATTAATAATGATACTTATATAAAGTATCAGGTTTCCCCATTCGGATATCGTCGGTTATTAACGTTTCATATCAACTTGCCGACGCTTTTCGCAGATTAGCACGTCCTTCATCGCCTCTGACTGCCAAGGCATTCACCATGTACGCTTTTACGCTTAACCCTACAACCCACAGATGTTTATTGTAAAATTTAATATAATCTTCTTGATTCCGAATTTTTAAAGAACATAACTCAAACTTAACTATTGCTAAAACTAATAAAGAATAACATATTCAATGAACATAGTATACAAATAAATTAAATTATTTTATTAATCACTTGTCCCCTAGGGGATTTGAACCCCTGTTATCGCCGTGAAAGGGCGATGTCCTAGTCCTCTAGACGAAGGGGACCTTATAAAAAAATACTTATAATTTATTTAAAAATGAACTAAATATATCATTCTACATTTCTATGTTACATAATGAAAAAAAAGAGTCAAGTTTTTTTTTAAATTTTTAAATTAAATATTACAACCTCGTAAAAAACACTTAGAAGTTATAGTTATATTAATTAAATCATATCTCTGAATATCCTATTATGTATATTAAAACGTTTTAAAGCATATAAAACTGTCTATTCAACTTACAAATTATAGAATTTGTTTCCGGTAAAATACCATACCATAAATAAAATGAGTGTGCTGCTTGACTCACCAACATACCAATACCATTAGAAACACATATTGCACCATTTTTTATACACCATAATAAAAATTCAGTATACTTGTGTTTTATAGAATAATTTATATCATAACAATAAACATCTTTATGTATTAAAGATTTAATGGTACTCAAATTACTATTTTGACATATATTTATTGTTGTAGCATTAATAATTAAATTAAAAGAATAATTAGATGCAAATTTTTCTTTAAAAATAGAAATAGAACCTACATTTTTAAAATCTTCAACTAGTTGAAGAGCTCTTGTTATTGTTCTATTTAAAACAACAATACTACAACCATATGATAACAATGAAAATATTATACCTCGAGCTGCACCTCCCGCACCAATTAATAAAACACGATTAAACTTTGACTTTATAAATTTTATTCTTTTTAAGTCATGTAAAACTCCTATTCCATCAGTGTTGTCTCCTAAAATTTTATTATTATGTAATTTTTTAAAAGTGTTCACAGCACGAGACATTTTAGCTCTTATTGTCAAATTATTAGATATTACATATGCATTTTCTTTAAATGGAACAGTAATATTAGCACCTTTACCTTTATTTAGAAAAAAATTCAAAACATAACTATTAAATTCTTTAAACGGAACTAACCGTGCACTATATTCATAAACAATTCCAGTTTGTTTTGAAAACAAACTATGAATATATGGTGATTGAGTATGATTAATAGGATTTCCAAACACACAAAACTGATCTATACAATGTTTAACCATGTCTAATTAAACTTCCATTTATTATATTTAAAATTTTAGATGGATTTTTCCTGGTACCTAATGGTCCACATAAAATAGGAACAGTAGTACCAAACTGTTTTAAAAATTCTTCATACGTTCTACACGGATTTCTTCCAGAAATATTAGCACTAGTAGATATTATAGCCTTACCGAACGCACTACACAATTTATTAATACCATTATGAGCGCTAATACGAATTCCTAAAAAATTAGACCTTCCAGTTAACCAATCAGGCACAAAAGATTTGGCTGGTAACAAATAAGTAATAGTATCAGGCCAACTACTATATAAAATTTTTTTATGATAAATAGAAAGTTTACTTTCAGAAATATAAGATCTAATCTGATTAAAATGCGATGCAACTAATATAAATCCCTTATTCAATTTTCGCTTTTTTAATTTTAATAACACTTTTACTGCGTCTATACTTTCAGGATTACAACCTAATCCTAATACCGATTCAGTTGGGTAAGCTATAACTAAATTTTTTCGTAATCTATCAACACATTCAGATAATGAAAGAATATTCACTAATCTTAAACCCCTTATGTTAAATTTTACTTTACTTTAGAATTTTAATAAAATGTCTAAATAAAATTTAAAAAATAATGATAAAATAATTAAAAATGAGAATTTTAATTACTAATTATATAAAACTATTCTATAATAGAATAAAAACTAAATTTAAAATTTTAAAATTACTATGTCAGTGCTAAAAATACTCAAATATCCCGATGACCGTCTACGCATAATTGCTAAACCAATTTCAAAAATAGATACAAAAATACACAACATCATAATTAATATGTTTGATACTATGTATTATGAAAATGGAATTGGATTAGCAGCAACTCAAGTAAATATTCCTCTTCAAATTATAGTCATAGATAAAATTGAAGAATTAAACCATCCTCTCGTTCTTATTAATCCCAAAATTACTAAAAGAAGCGGATTAACTAGTATTCAAGAAGGGTGTTTGTCAATACCAAATTATCAAGCAGAAATATCTAGATCAAAAAAAATAACAGTTACAGCTTTAAATTATTTTGGAAAACGCATTAAACTAAAAACAAGTTCTACTTTATCTATTTGTATTCAACACGAAATAGATCACCTCATAGGTAAACTATTAATAGATTATCTTTCTAATTTAACAAATTTAAAATTATTAAAAAAAAATAAATAATATGATTCTTAACACTCTAAATTCACTTAAAATTGTCTTTGCAGGCACTGATAAATTTTCAAAAGATCATTTAAAAATTCTTGTTACTAACACTACACACAAAATTTTAGGAGTCATTACTAAACCAGATCAACCTCTCGGAAGAGGAAAACAAATTACTTCATCATTAACAAAAAAACTAGCTAAAAAATTAAAAATACCTGTTTTTCAACCAACAGCACTAAATACTAGTACATTTTATAATCAAATATATAACCTTAATGCAGACATTATAATAGTTGTTTCATACGGAAAAATTATCCCTCAACTTATACTGAATATTTTTCCATTAGGAGGTATTAATGTTCATACATCTTTGTTGCCAAGATGGAGAGGTCCTTCCCCAATACAATCCGCATTACTAAACGGAGATAAATTAACAGGAATCACAATCATAAAAATGAATAATAATATTGATACAGGAGATATAATTTATTCATCATCTTGTATCATTAATAAATCAGATACTAGCGTAACTCTTCAAAACAAGCTAAAAATATTAAGTTGCCAAGGATTAATTCAAGTACTTAAAAATTTTAAAAGTTCATACTTCCCAATCCGTCAAAGCAATTTAGCAACCTATTCAAACAAAATCAATAAAGAAGATGCGAAACTAATATGGTTAAAAAGTGCTATCCAATTAGAAAGATCAATTAGAGCATACAATCCCTGGCCAATTTGCTATTTTAAAATTAACAATCAATTATCAATAAAAGTATGGTCAGCTAATGTTATTATTCACTTTAATCAACACAAATACCAAATTGGAGAAATAATTTTAATAAACAAACATGGAATGCAAATTAAAACTAGTAAAAATATTCTCAACATAACGACTGTACAACTTCCTGGAAAAAAAATTATGCATGCCAACAATTTATGCAATTCTAAAAATAAATGGTGTATACCTGGAACAAAACTGACCAATACGTAAACATAATTAAACTAATATCAAAAAATTTATAGTTTAATAAAAATTTTTTTGAAATAAAATTTTATCTTATTATTACAAATTTATTAATTTGTTTTTTAACAAACAATTTTAAAAAAAACAATACTATATTAATATTTAAATACCATTAAACATAACTTGTACAATAATTTTAATTACTAAAATAAAATACCCTATTTATACCTAAATTTTTAGTTAACATAACCAAAATATTTGTTTTATCACAATTAGTTACAAATATAAAAACACCTATTTAATCTAACTGCTCTTAAATGTATAATTATTAATTTTTAACATCCCAAAAAATTATATTCTATAAATTTTTTGACAACTCATTAATTTTTATTACATATATAATTCTATTAATTTTATTACGTATTTTTTAAAATATTTTATAACTTCATCATTAAAACTTATATTTAATACATAAATCAACATAAATAACAATATTTTTAAAATAAATGACTAAAATATACAAATCAATATATTGATTTTATAATAATAATTCAGAAATAATTATTTCAACCAATACACTTTAATCATTTAACTACAAAACTAATATAACAATTATGTTATAATACAGTTTCTTCTATAGTTTTTAGAATTTCACTAAAAACTCAAAAAAACAGTAATTTCATATACAAAAAATCATTCTAGCGAAACAACATAACTTAAACACAACGCATTCATTACTATAAAAAAATAAACAAAAACTGTTTTTGCTTTATGTAATGAAATTCTGATAATACTTTTTGGAACATTAAAAATAAATAAGAAATTTAAAAAGAATTATATTCATCTCCCTAAAATAAGTTACTATTATTATTTAAGTTAAACTATTTCAACTTCTTAAAACATTTTCAGAATAAATAATTATATCCAAATACATAACACATAAACTATATTTGTTTTTTAACCTAAACAAATAATTTTAAAAATCATCTCAATTTCAATTACTTCAATATCTTTATTTTTATTACTAAACATTTAACTAAAATACCTTTTACACAACTTTAATCTAAAACAGAAATTTTTATAACATATATCATATACTCATTAACACATTAATTTATAAATAAACTACTTTACATATTTTACTAAACCCTATTAATTTCAATTTATAACTCGCCATCTTAACAAACAACGTTTTATTTATTGTATTAATGCAATACATTAAAATTAATAACTACCTTTAAAAAATAATATTTTACTCAAATTGAATACAAAGATAATAAATAAATGATTTTATTTTTTATACACTAATTCTTTTTTATTTTTTACTCGATTTATCAATTGAATATATGCCATAGGTGCTTGATCACCAGATCGAAATCCACATCTTAAAATCCGAGTATATCCACCGAATTGACCTAAAAAATGTGGACCTAAATCTCTAAATAACTTAAAAACTATTTTATTATCACGAATTCTAGAAAAAACCAAACGACGATTAGCAACAGAATCTATTTTCGCACAAGTAATTAAAGGTTCTGCGACACGTCGAAGTTCTTTTGCTTTAGATACAGTAGTTTTTATCATTTCATAACGAAACAATGAACAAACCATATTTTTTAACATAGCTTTAACATGAGTAGCACTTTTGTTAAACCTACGTCCAATTTTTCTATGCCTCATAATTAGAAATACTCCATATAAGTAAAGAAAGTTTATAAATTAAATAACAAATTAATTGTCTAAAATATTATCAGGAGGCCAATTTTCTAAATTCATACCTAAAGATAAATTTTTTGCTGCTAATACATCTTTAATTTCAGTTAAAGATTTTTTTCCTAAATTAGGTGTTCTTAACAATTCCACTTCCGTTTTTTGAACTAAATCACCAATATAATGAATCATTTCAGCCTTTAAACAATTAGCAGATCTTACAGTTAATTCTAAATCATCTACCGGTCGGAGTAAAATAGGATCAAATTCTGGTTTTTCTTCTTTAATTTCAGGCTCTCTAATATCTCTTAAATAAACAAACGACTCTAGTTGATTAGACAATATAGTAGCAGCTCTACGAATTGCTTCTTCTGGATCCAAAGTTCCATTAGTTTCCATTTCAATAACTAATTTATCTAAATCTGTTCTCTTTTCTACACGTGCAGCTTCCACTTTATATATCATGCGCTCTACAGGACTATAACAAGCATCTACTAATAGCTTTCCTACATAATTTTCTTTATTATCACTAATTACATTTGTCCTCGAAATAACCGGAACATAACCTCGACCGCATTGAACCTTAATTCGCATAGATATAGATGCATTTTTACATGTAAGAGTACAAATAATATGATCTAAATTAATTATTTCTACATCATTTCCATGATTAATGTCAGCTGCAGTTACAACTCCTATACCTGTCTTCACTAACGTTAAATATACTTGATCTTTTCCATATACTCGTATCGCTAATCCCTTTAAATTTAACAAAATTTCAATAATATCTTCTTGTACACCTTCTTTAGTACTATACTCATGAAGAATTCCATCAATCTCTACTTCAGTAACTGCAAATCCAGGCATTGAAGATAACAAAATGCGACGTAAAGCATTTCCAAGCGTGTGTCCAAAACCTCGTTCTAATGGCTCAAGAGTAATTTTTACATGTGTCATACTAATTTGTTCGATATTTACTAATCGTGGTATTAAAAACTCAGTAACAGAACTCTGCATTATTATTCCTCAAAATAATTTTTACCTTTTACTTCGAATAAAGCTCAATAATTAAATACTCATTGATTTCTGCAGATAAATCAGAACGCTCAGGAACTCTTTTATATATTCCTTGCATCTTGTTAAAATCTACTTCTATCCAAATTGGAGTTTCGCGTTGTTCTGACAATTCTAACGCAGCTTTAATTCGAGATTGTAATTTAGAATTTTTATGAATGCTAATTACATCTCCAGGGGAAACCTGATATGAAGGAATATTGACCGTACAATTATTAACTAATATAGATTTATGACTAACTAATTGACGTGCTTCAGCACGAGTAGAACCAAAACCTATTCTATAGGTGACATTATCTAAACGATTTTCTAAAAGAAATAATAAATTCTCTCCAGTATTTCCTTTTAATCTAGACGCATGTTTATAATAATTTCGGAATTGAGCTTCTAAAATACCATATAATCTACGAACCTTTTGTTTTTCTCTTAACTGCACACCATAATCAGATAATCGTTGTCTTTTAGAACCATGTTGACCAGGAAACTGATCAAATTTACATTTAGAATCAATTGCACGTATACCTGATTTAAAAAATAAATCAGTGTTTTCCCTACGACATAATTTTAATTTTGGACCTAAATATTTTGCCATTTTAAACTCTTTTGAATTATTTAATTAAACTTATTTATTAAAACTAAACTAAACCCTACGCTTTTTAGGAGAACGACAACCATTATGAGGAATAGGAGTCACATCAGTAATATTAATGATACGAAATCCAATAGTGTTTAAAGTTCTAATACTAGATTCTCGACCAGGTCCTGGACCTTTAACCATTACTTCTAAATTTTTTATACCATAACTTTTCACAATATCTGCACAACGCTCAACAGCAACTTGAGCAGCAAATGGAGTAGATTTTCTAGATCCTCGAAATCCAGATCCTCCTGAAGTAGCCCATCCTAAAACATTTCCTTTTTTATCACTAATAGAAATTATAGTATTATTAAATGATGCATGAATATGTGCAATACCATCTAAAATTTGTTTTTTAACACGTTTTTTTACACGAATTAGTTCTTTTACCATATTATTTTACCTTTGTGATTATTTTTTCATTAACTTACGCGGGCCTTTTCTAGTTCTAGCATTTGTTTTAGTCCTTTGACCACGAACTGGAAGTTTTTTTCGATGACGAGAACCGCGATAACAATTAAGATCTTGTAAACGTTTGATACTCAGCGTTACTTCACGACGTAAATCTCCTTCAACTACAAATTTCAATACTTCACATCTCAATAGTTCTAACTGATCTTTAGTTAAATCTAAAATTTTTATACTTTCACTAATATTTGTTCGTAAACAAATTAATTTAGACCTAGTTTTACCAATTCCATATACATCCATTAAAGCAACCACAACATGTTTATGATTAGCAATGTTAATACCTGCAATACGAGCCACTATAAACCCCTATAAATGTCGTTATTTATATTTTATATTTTATACAATAAAAAAATATTCTCTTTTAATACAAACCTATCATAAAATTAAATTTATACATAACTTTTAAAATACTTATAATTGTAAAACTATTTAATATTTTTTAACCTTGACGTTGTTTATGTTTCGGTTCTGATTTACAAATTACGCGAACTACATTATATCTACGAACTATTTTACAATTTCTACATAACTTTTTAACTGAAGTACGCACTTTCATTATTACCTCAATTGTCTTGAACAAAAATTTAAAATCTAAATTTATTTTTTTTAAGCACTGATTCATACTGCGTAGACATAATATATGTCTGTACTTGAGATATAAAGTCTATAATTACCACTACTATAATAAGCAATGAAGTACCACCAAAATAAAATGGAACATCCATAAAAAAACGCATAAGTTCAGGAACTAAACAAATAAAAGCCATATACATAGAACCGAGAAAAGTTAAACGTAACATAATTTTATTAATATATTGAGCAGTCTTTTCGCCAGGTCGAATTCCAAGAATAAAAGCGCCAGATTTTTTTAAATTATCAGCAGTTTCACGAGGATTAAAAGCTAATCCTGTATAAAAAAAACAAAAGAAAATTATCGCAGTAATATAAGTTAATATATATAAAGGTTTTGTAGGTTGCAAATAAAATACAATATCGACTAACCATTTGAAATGGTCTCTATTACCAAACCAAGATGCAATAGTTGCAGGAAACAAAACAATACTTGATGCAAAAATAGCTGGAATAACACCAGACATATTTAATTTTAACGGCAAATGCGTACTATTCATAGAATATGTTCGATGTCCTAAATTTCTTTTAGCATAACTAATAGTAATTTTTCTTTGACTACGCTCAATATAAACAACTAGTAGGGTTACTAAAAATATTACTATTCCGATGAAACAAAATAACAATACATGCAAACTTCCTTGTCTAACTTTTTCAACAGTATTTAAAAAAGAACTAGGTAAACCTGAAACAATACCAGAAAAAATAATTATTGAAATACCATTTCCAATACCCTTTTCAGTAATTAACTCACCCAACCACATTAAAAAAATAGTACCAGTAATTAAACTTATGATTGCTATGCCATAAAAAGAAATACTTGGATCTATAATAACGTCTTTTAATCCAGGTATATTAGGCAAACTTATAGACATTCCAAATGACTGTAATGCCGCTAATATTAACGTAATATATCTAATATATTTATTAATTCTATGACGACCTTGTTCACCATCTTTTTTCATTTCAATAAATTTTGGATGAATTAAAGTTAATATTTGTACAATTATAGATGAAGAAATAAACGGCATAATACCTAAAGCAAAAATAGACGCACGACTTAAAGCTCCACCAGAAAACATATTAAACATTTCTATAATAGTACCTCTATGATGTTCTAATAATGAAGCTAAAGCTACAGTATCAATTCCAGGAATAGGAATATACGAACCCATTCGAAATACTATTAACGAAAATATTACAAAATACATTCTTTGTTTTAATTCGCTAAATTGATTACCAAAATTTTTTAATTTAGTTTCTAGTTTTTTTTTTATCATATTAACTCACAATTAATTATTTTCTTCAATTTTACCACCAGAAGATTCAATAATATTACGAACACTTTTAGAAACAAACAAATTACGAATTATTAATATATTAGTTATAATTGATCCAGACGATATTATTTTAACATATTTAATATTCTTTTTAATAAGACCTGTTTTTTTTAAAAATTGTAAATTAATAATACAATTAGAAAAATTTTTTAAATCTTCTAATCTTACTTCAGCTACTTTTTCTTTTTTTAAAGAAACAAAACCAAATTTTGGAATACGCCTATAAAGCGGCATTTGCCCACCTTCAAAACCTCTTCGTATTTTACAACCAGAACGCGATTTTTGTCCCTTATGTCCTCTACCAGAAGTTTTTCCAAAACCAGACCCAATTCCTCTACCAACTCTTTTAGATTTTTTATGAGATTTAGAATTTGGAGACAAAGTATTTAAATACATTATTACATTCCTAATTAATTCTTAACATAAAAGATAGTAATTTTATCATTCCACGTACAGAAGGAGTGTTCTTACGAAGAACTGTATGTCCAATATAACGTAATCCTAATCCAGATAACGTAGCTTTATGTTTAGGTAAACGACCTATAGAACTCTTAATTTGAGTAATACTAATTAGCTTAATCATAAATAACTATTCTCTAATATTTCTTTTACTAATTTATTTCGTTTTAATGCAATCATTTCCGGAGATTTCATACTCTCTAAAACTAGCATTGTAGCACGTACAACATTAATAGGATTAGTTGATCCATAAGTTTTAGCTAAAACATTGTGTACACCCGCTACCTCTAAAACAGATCTCATAGCTCCACCAGCAATAATACCTGTACCATTCGAAGCTGGCTTCATAAAAATATATGATCCCGTATATGAACCGGTGACAGAATATTGTAATGTGCCATTATTTAACGGAACTTGAATCATATTACGACGTGCTTTTTCCATAGCTTTCTGAATAGCAGAAGGAACTTCACGTGCTTTTCCATATCCAAATCCTACTTTTCCATGACCATCTCCAACTACTGTTAATGCTGAAAAAGAAAAAATTCTTCCTCCTTTAACTGTTTTTGAAACACGATTCACGGATATTAATTTTTCTTTTAAATCTCCACTAACATTTCTTCCAATGTTACTCAAAATTTCTACCTCAAAACTTAAGCCCAGATTCTCTTGCAGCATCTGCAAGTGCCTTTACCCGACCATGATATTGAAAACCAGAACGATCAAAAGAAACATTAATAATACCCTTCATCAATGCTCGTTCTGCAATTTTTTTTCCAATACAAATAGACGCATGTATATTTCCAGTATATTTCACTAAATTAAGTATTTCTTTTTCAACAGTAGAAGCACTAGTTAATACTAGAGCGTTCTTAGAATCTATAATCTGAGCATATATATGCTTAGAAGTTCGATGTACAACTAAACGAATAAGATGTAATTTCTTAATTTGAAAGCGTGTTCTTGCAGCTCTACGAAGACGAGCTTTTTTTTTATTTATTGAAATTATCATATTACTTCTTTTTTGCCTCCTTAACACGCACAATTTCATTACTATAACGAATACCTTTTCCTTTATAAGGTTCAGATTTTCTATATGCTCGCAAATTAGCAGCTACCTGCCCAACTAACTGTTTATTTATTCCTTTAACAATTATTTCTGCTTGGGAAATACTTTCTACAAAAATACCAAAAGGTAAAACGTATTCAATAATATGAGAATATCCTAAAGACATATTTAAATTTTTTGAACTATTTATTGAAATTCTATAACCTACTCCAAATAACTTAAGTTTCTTAAAAAATCCTACGGTTACTCCATGAATCATAGAATTAACTAAAGATCTAGCAGTTCCAGCCTGTGCCCAACCTTTAACACTACTATTAATTCGACTAGAAAAAACTAAACATGACTTCACGCTTTTTACTAAAACACTATCATGAATCAAACGTTTTAACTCACCCTTACTTCCCTTTACAATGACCATTTGTCCAATCAATGTAATACTAACATCAGAAGGAATAACAATCGGTTGTTTAGCAATACGTGACATTTATCCTCCAAATACTATGAAACATTGCAAATAATTTCACCGCCTAAACCTTTCTTGCGAGCTACTTGATCAGTTAAAACCCCTTGAGATGTAGAAATAATAACAATGCCTAAACCAGACATAACTTGAGGTAACTTATTATTTCTAGCATATATTCGTAAACTAGGAGAACTAACTCTAGTTATATTTTCAATAACAGGTTTACTTCTAAAATATTTTAAAAATATTTCTAATATAGGTTTATTAGTACTATTTACAGAAAAATCTTTAATATAACCTTCTTCTTTTAATAAAATACTAATTTTTACTTTTAATTTAGAAGATGGCATAATTACAGAAATCTTACTAGCAAATTGACCGTTTCTAATTCTAGTTAACATATCTGCTATAGGATCTTGCATACTCATATAATATTATTCTCCAAAAAACAAACATAAATCTTTTTACCAACTAGATTTTTTTAAACCAGGAATTTCGCCACGCATAGCAGCTTCACGTACCTTAATTCTACTCAACCCAAACTTTCTTAAAAAAGCATGAGGACGTCCTGTTTGACTACAACGATTTCGCTGACGAATAGGACTAGAATCACGCGGAAATGTTTGCAATTTTAAAACAGCTTTCCACCGATCCTGTTCTAACACAGACAAATCTGAAATAATTGATTTTAAATGTTCTCTCCTAGAATAAAATTTTTTTGCTAATTTTATTCTTTTTACTTCTCGAGCTTTCATAGATTGTTTGGCCATATATTTTACAGTCCCATTTTAAATTTATGTTCGAAAAGGAAAATTAAAAGCTGATAATAAAGCATAACCTTCTCGATCAGACAATGCAGTAGTAGTAATCGTAATATTAATTCCTCTAATACGATCAATTTTATCAAAATCAATTTCTGGAAAAATAATTTGTTCCTTAATACCAATACTATAATTTCCTTTTCCATCGAAAGATTTATTAGAAAAACCACGAAAATCTCGAATTCTTGGAATTACAATAAAAATTAAACGTTCAAAAAAATCCCACTTTCGATTGCCTCTCAAAGTCACTTTACAACCAATGGGATATCCCTTACGAATTTTAAAGCTAGCAATAGATTTACGTGCCTTAGTAATTAAAGGTTTTTGACCAGAAATTTTTGTTAAATCAGATATTGCAAAATCTAAATTTTTTTTATCGATCGTTGCAATTCCTACTCCTATATTTAAAGTAATTTTATCAATTTTAGGAACTTGCATAACCGAAGAATAATTAAAGTTCAACATCAATTTTTTAGATATACTATTTTTATAATAATCATATAAAGCTACCATATAAACTACTCCATTTTAATTACAAATAGTATTATTAGATTTAAAAAACCTTACTTTTTTGCCATTTTTTACTCTAAAACCAATACGATCAGATTTTTTTGTTGTAGGATTTAAAATAGCTATATTTGAAATATTAATACTAGATTCTTGCTCTACAATACCTCCTTTTTTATTTTGTGAAGGAGAAGGTTTTGTATGTTTTTTAACAATATTAACACCTTCTACAATAACTTTACTCTTCGCAATAACTTTTCGAACTATACCAATTTTCCCTTTATCTTTTCCAATTAATACTATTACTTGATCATTTTTTTTTATTTTAGCAGCCATAATATATCCTCCTTACAAAACCTCTGGAGCTAATGAAATAATTTTCATGAATTTATCATTTCGAAGTTCCCGAGTAACAGGGCCAAAAATTCTTGTCCCTATTGGTTGATCATTATTATTTAATACAACACAAGCATTAGTGTCAAATCGAATTATAGAACCATCTGAACGTTTAACACCTTTTTTTGTTCTTATTATTACAGCTTTAAATACTTCTCCCTTCTTTACTTTTCCTCTAGGTATAGCTTCTTTTATAGAAATCTTAATGATATCACCGATTCCTGCATACCGACGACGAGATCCACCAAGTACTTTAATACACATAGCGAGACGAGCACCAGAATTATCCGCTACATTTAATATACTCTGTTCCTGTATCATATTCGAATTCCAAATTTAAATATCAGTTTAAAATGTTCATATATCTAAGAAACTTTTATGTTTATATAATAATTTTAATTTAACTATCAAAACATAAATTTTATATATGCATTTTATTCACACTAACAACAAACGTATAACACTCTAACTTATATTCATGATCTTAAAGATTTTTTTGAAATGCGAACTAACATCCAAGATTTAGTTTTAGAAATTGGACGACATTCACGAATTTCTACGATGTCACCAAACGAACATTGATTATTTTCATCATGTATACACAATTTAGTTGTTTTTTTAACAAACTTTTTATATAAAGGATGCTTAATTAATCTTTTAATAGAAACTATTGCAGACTTTTGCATTTTATTACTAATAACTTGACCAGACAACGTACGAAATTTATCAATCACACTCTTTTTCCTTTTCGGCTAATATAGTATTAACTTGAGCAATATTACGACGAACATGTTGGAGTAAATGCGACTGCTGAAGTTTTTTAGCAGAATGTTGTAAAGTAAGATTAAATTGTTCTCGCAACAAATTCATTAGCTCAATATTTAATTCTTTGATTGTTTTTTTTTTTATCTCAACTTTTTTCATCACATTACCAACTTAGTTACAAACATAGTTTTTACAGGTAATTTAGCTGCTGCTAACTTAAATGCTATTCGCGATAATTCTTCTGATACACCAGATATTTCATATAAAATCTTTCCTGGCTGTACTAATGCTACCCAATACTCAACATTTCCCTTCCCCTTTCCCATTCTTACTTCTAATGGTTTTTTAGTAATAGGTTTATCAGGAAAAATTCGAATCCAAATTTTCCCCTGCCTTTTAATAGCACGAGTAATAGCTCGTCTAGCAGATTCAATTTGACTAGATTTTAAACGCCCTCTAGTAATTGCTTTTAAACCATATAATCCAAAATGAACATTAGTTCCAATAGCTAATCCACGATTTTTACCTTTATGCATTTTTCGAAATTTAGTATTTTTCGGTTGTAACATTAAAACTTCTCCTTATTTCCTATATCTTCGTTGATGCTTTTTTAATTGAGACATAGGTTTTTGTTTTTCTATTTTTGGAATAGATCCTATACCGCCTAAAATTTCTCCCTTAAATATCCAAACTTTTACACCAATAACACCATATGTAGTATGGGCTTCAGAAACATTGTATTCAATATCAGCACGCAATGTATGTAAAGGAACACGACCTTCTCGATACCATTCTCTTCTTGCAATTTCTGTTCCACCCAAACGACCACTTATTTCTACTTTAATACCCTTAGCACCCTGTCTCATAGCATTTTGTACAGCTCTTTTCATAGCTCTACGAAACATAATTCTTCGTTCTAATTGTGATACTATATTATCAGCTACTAATTTTGCATCTAATTCTGGTTTTCGAATTTCAGCAATGTTAATTTGCGTAGGTACACCAGTAATATTTGTTATAGACAACCTCAATTTTTCTACGTCTTCCCCTTTTTTTCCTATTACTATACCAGGCCGCGCACTATATATTGTCACTCGAATACTTTTTGACGGACGCTCTATAACAATCCTAGAAACAGACGCTTTAAATAACTCCTTTCTTAAAAATAAACGCACTTGATAATCACTATCTAAAATTTTAGCAAAATCTTTACTATTTGAAAACCACACCGAATTCCAATGTTTAATTATCCCTAACCTCATACCATTAGGATGTACTTTTTGACCCATTGTACTTAACCTCTACCTTTTTTATCTTTTACTTTACTATCAGAAACTACTATAGTAATGTGACTAGTACGTTTTAAAATACGATCTGAACGACCTTTAGCACGTGGCATCATTCGTTTCATAGTTGGCCCTTCGTCAATTAAAATTTTTTTAACTTGTAAGTTATTTATATCAGATCCATGATTATGCTCAGCATTTGAAATTGCAGATTTCAAAACTTTTTTTACTAAAATTGATGCCTTTTTATTACAAAAAGTTAAAATATTTAATGCATGTTCTATATTTTTTCCTCGAATTAAATCAGCTACTAAACGTAATTTTTGAGCTGAAGAACGAGCTTGACTATGTCTAGCAATTGTTTCCATATATTTTCACCTCGATTTATAAAAATCTAACGTTTTTTAACTTTTTTATCAGCAGTATGACCTCTATATGTTCGAGTCAAAACAAATTCACCTAATTTATGTCCTACCATATCTTCAGTAATAAATACTGGAATATGTTGACGACCATTATGAATTAACATTGTTAAACCAACCATCTTTGGAAATATTGTAGAACGACGAGACCAAGTACGTATCGGTTTTTTATCACGTATTTCTACAGCTTGTTCTACTTTTCTCAATAAAGCTATATCAATAAACGGACCTTTTTTAAGAGAACGTGGCACTGTTATTTATCTCCTTAAATTATTTATGACGATGGCGAATAATAAATTTTTCCGTACGTTTATTTTTTCTTGTTTTCTTTCCCTTAGTTTGCAAACCCCAAGGACTTACTGGATGTTTCCCAAAATTTCTCCCTTCTCCACCTCCATGAGGATGATCTACAGGATTCATAGCAGTTCCTCGAACAGTAGGACGTATACCACGCCATCTAGATGCCCCTGCTTTACCTAACACCCTTAACATAGATTCCGAATTTCCTACTTCTCCTATCGTAGCTCTACATTTTGATTCTAGTTTTCTAGTTTCACCAGATCGCAATCGAATAGTAACATATGAATTTTCGCGTGATATTAATTGAACATAAGTACCTGCTGAACGCGCAATTTGTCCTCCTTTTCCAGGTTTTATCTCTACATTATGTATAACCGTACCTATAGGAATATTTTTCATAGGTAACGCATTTCCTATTTTTATTTCTGCGTTAAAACCTGATACAATTTTTGAACCTACCATTAATCCCTTAGAAGCTAAAATATATCGTCTATCTCCATCAGAATACAATATTAATGCAATATTAGAAGATCTATTAGGATCATATTCTAAACGCTCAACAATAGCAGGAATATTATCTTTATTTCTTTTAAAATCAATTATTCTATAAAATCTTTTATGTCTACCACCAATGTGACGAGTGGTAATTCTTCCACAATTATTACGACCGCCACTTTTACTATTTTTTCTAATTAATGAGGAAATAGGTTTTCCTTTATATAAACTAGGATTTACTACTTTTATAGCATGACGACGACCTGGAGATGTAGGTTTGCATTTAATAATAGCCATTTTTTTTCTCTTTTCATCATTACTAATCTAGTATATTGTCTTATTCCGAACTTCCAATAAAATTTATGTTTTGCCCCCTTTTTAAAGTCACATAAGCTTTTTTCCAATTACTAGAACACGTTATACGACTTTTTTTTCGCTTACATTTTCCTTGAACTACCAATGTATTAACATTTTTTACTGCTACATTAAACATATTTTGCACAGCACGTTTAATTTCTAATTTAGTAGCACAAATAGATACTTTAATAATTACAGTGCTAAAATTTCCTGACAACGTAGAAGATTTTTCAGAAATATGAGGACCTAACAATACTTTTAATAAAATTTTTTCATAAATCATTGTTTTACTAATCAAGTTAATAACTCCTCTACCTTTTGGATAGCTTTAGAAGTAATTAATACGTGATTAAAAGAAATTAAACTTCGTGGATTCATATGATTCACAGTTTGCACATCAACTTTATACAAATTTCGAGATGCTAACTTTAAATTATTATCCTTAGTTTTAGTAATAATTAAAACATCATGTAATTTAATATCTCTTAACTTATCAATTAATAATCTTGTTTTAGGGAACTCTATAGTAAACTCCCTAAAAACTACTAAACGTTTTTGACGAATTAATTCAGAAAAAATACTTTTTAAAGCACCTCTATACATTTTTTTATTAATTTTTTGATAAAAACTTTTTGGTTTAGCTGCAAAAGTAACTCCACCAGAACGCCACAAGGGACTTCTGAGTGAACCTACTCTAGCACGTCCTGTTCCTTTTTGACGCCAAGGTTTTTTACCTGATCCAGAAACTTCTGAACGATTTTTTTGAGCATGAGTTCCTTGTCGAATACTAGAAGAATAAGAAATAATTACTTGATGTACCAATGCTTCATTAAAATCACGACCAAAAGTAATATCAGATACATTGAGAACACTATGTTCATCGTCTCTCAACACTAATTCCATATTAAACTCCTCGTGTTTTAATTGCTGGCTTAATAATAATGTTTCCACCTGAATAACCGGGTACAGCTCCTTTAACCAAAATTATTTCTTGATTTAAATCAATTTTAACTATATCTAAATTTTGTACTGTAACTCTATGATTACCCAAATGCCCTGCCATCTTTTTTCCTTTAAAAACTCTACCAGGAGTTTGATTTTGACCAATAGAACCAGGTGCTCGATGTGACAAAGAATTTCCATGAGTAGCATCCTGAGTATGAAAATTCCATCGCTTTACAGTACCGCAAAACCCCTTTCCTTTCGATGTACCAATTATATCTACTTTTTTTATATTAGAAAATAATTCTAAATTCAAACTTTGACCTATTTTAAAGTCATTTATACTACTATTAGTAAGTTTAAATTCCCATAATCCTTTTCCTATTTTTACTCCAGATTTCAAAAAATGACCTATTTCCGGCTTTAATAATTTATTAGATTTTTTTATACCAGTAGTAACTTGAACAGCATGATATAAATCACGACTAATAGTTTTAATTTGAGTGATTCTATTTTCTTTAACTTTAATTATTGTTACAGGATAAACTGTCCCTTCTTCTGTAAAAATTCGAGTCATTCCAAGTTTTTGCCCAATTAAACCCATCATTACGCTATAAATCCTTGAATAATTTATTGATATAACTAACCTAAACTAATTTGAACATCGACGCCAGCAGCAAGATCTAATCTCATCAATGCGTCTACTGTTTTCTCAGTAGGTTCTACGATATCAATTAATCGTTTATGTGTACGAATTTCATATTGATCACGTGCATCTTTATTGACATGAGGAGAAATTAATACTGTAAATTTTTCTTTATGTGTTGGTAAAGGAATTGGTCCACGAACTTGAGCTCCAGTTCTTTTAGCAGTTTCTACAATTTCTGACGTTGATTGATCTATTAATCTATGATCAAAGGCTTTAAGACGAATACGTATTCTTTGGTTCTGCTGCATAAGACCAGAACTCCCATAATATACAAATTAAAAAACATACCTCTTTTCAAATTTAAAAAGAATATGTAATTATTTAAAATTTAGTTTCCAAATTAGAAACATTGTTAAAAATTTGAACTGTAAGTTAAACAACCTTAAAATCACAACTTAACGAATAGCTTAAAAATCAACATTAATATAAATACATCATACTATTTAAATGTATTCTTATATATAATGTAAATATTAATAATATCATAAAAATAAATTAAATATTAAAATAAAAACATAAATTTTTATAAAAATTTTATTTTAAACGATATTGTTTCTATCTATTTAAATATCTATTACAATTAAACATTATAATATTGTTTCAAAATATTAAATTATTAACATAATTTATAATACCTTAAAAATCTTAAAAAAATCAAGAAAAGAACTTATTCTATGCTTCTTTTCTTGACTTTATTAAATTAATCATATATTTTTTAGATTATTGTTAAAAAATATACTTTTACTGCAGAACTTTAACTACAATTCCAGCTCCTACAGTTTTTCCGCCTTCCCGAATAGCAAATCTCAATCCATCAGACATAGCAATAGGATGAATTAAAGTAATTACCATTTTAACATTATCACCAGGCATAACCATCTCCATATCCTCTGGTAATTCAACCGATCCGGTTACATCTGTAGTTCGAAAATAAAACTGAGGACGATAACCTTTAAAAAACGGCGTATGGCGACCGCCTTCTTCTTTAGACAACACATATACTTCAGATTCAAATTTTATATGTGGGGTAATCGTTCCAGGTTTCGCTAAAACTTGACCACGCTCAATATCATCTCTTTTCGTACCCCTTAACAAAACACCAACATTTTCTCCTGCTCGCCCTTCATCTAATAATTTTCTAAACATTTCTACACCAGTGCATATAGTCTTAACAGTAGATTTTATACCAACTATTTCTACTTCCTCACCTACTTTTATAATACCTCTTTCAATACGTCCAGTAACTACAGTTCCACGTCCTGATATAGAAAATACATCTTCAATAGGTAATAAAAAAGGTTGATCAATAGATCGTTTAGGCTCAGGAATATATGTATCTAAATAATTGGACAAATCTAAAATTTTTTGTTCCCATTGAGGATCACCCTCTAACGCTTTTAAGGCAGATCCTCTGACAATAGGAGTGCTATCACCAGGAAAATCATATTGCGTTAATAAATCACGTACTTCCATTTCCACTAATTCTAATAATTCTTCATCATCAACCATGTCACACTTATTTAAGAAAACTACAATATAAGGAACACCTACTTGACGCCCTAACAAAATATGCTCACGAGTTTGAGGCATCGGGCCATCAGTAGCAGCAACTACCAAAATAGCTCCATCCATCTGTGCAGCACCAGTAATCATGTTCTTAATATAATCTGCATGTCCTGGACAATCAACATGCGCATAATGTCTTATAGAAGTATCATACTCAACATGTGACGTATTAATTGTAATACCTCTAGCTTTTTCTTCTGGAGCATTATCTATTTGATCAAATGCACAAGCAGCACCTCCATACTTTTTAGATAATACAGTAGTAATTGCTGATGTTAAAGTAGTTTTACCATGATCAACGTGACCAATTGTTCCAACATTGATATGAGGCTTAGAACGTTTAAATTTTTCTTTAGACACAACTCATTTCCTTTCTATAAAAATAAAATAATTTAAACAAAATTAATATAAAAATAACAATTACTAATTCTTGTCCCTATTTTGAATAATAGATGACGCTACATGGACAGGCGCTTCAGAATACTTTAAAAACTCCATAGAATAAGAAGCTCTTCCCTGAGTTTGAGATCGAACATCAGTAGCATAACCAAACATACAAGACAATGGAACCTGAGCACGAATAGATTTTCCTATAGATAAATCTATCATACCTTCAATCATACCTCGTCTTCGATTCAAATCACCTATCACGTCGCCCATATACTCTTCCGGAGTCTCTACTTCTACTTTCATAATAGGTTCAAGTAAAACAGGATTAGCTTTTTTAAAGGCGCTTTTAAATGCTAACGATGCAGCTAATTTAAACGCAATTTCAGATGAATCAACATCATGATAAGATCCAAAATGCAACCGAACACCAATGTCTACTACAGAATAACCAGCAAGAGGACCATATAAAAGTTGTTCTTGTATACCTTTATCTATAGCTGAAATATATTCTCCAGGAATAATTCCACCTTTTATATCATTTATAAAAATATACCCTGACTGATTAAGAGGTTTTAATGGAAATAGATCTATAACAACATGTCCATATTGTCCTCTTCCACCAGATTGTTTTATATATTTTCCTTCTACATTCTTAACTGAACTCTGAATCGTTTCTCGATATGACACTTGAGGTTGACCAATATTAGCACCTACTCCAAATTCTCTTCTCATTCTATCAACAATTATTTCTAAATGTAATTCACCCATGCCTGAAATAATAGTCTGATTAGATTCTCGATCTGTATGAACTTTAAATGAAGGATCTTCCTTTGCTAATCTATTTAAAGCAACACTCATTTTTTCTTGATCAATTTTAGTTTTTGGTTCTACTGCTATGGAAATAACAGGATCCGGAAAATCCATTTTTTCTAAAACAACTACATTATTTGGATCACATAAAGTATCTCCAGTAGTAACACTTTTCAAACCAATTGCAGCTGCAATATCACCTGCTCTCACCTCTTTTATTTCTTCCCTTTTATTTGCATGCATTTGAACAATTCTTCCAAATCTTTCTTTTTTTTTCTTAACTGAGTTATAAATAACATCTCCAGAACTTACTTTACCTGAATAAACTCTAAAAAATGTCAAATTTCCTACAAATGGATCTGTAGCAATTTTAAACGCTAATGCTACAAATGCTTCTTGATCATTTGATAAATCCATATTTGAAGAACATGATTTTTTACTATTACTCTTTTGACTAATTTTTTTAACATTGTAAGAAGCTACATCCATAGGAGAAGGTAAATACTCAACTATAGCATCTAACAACGCTTGAACTCCTTTATTTTTAAAAGCTGATCCACAGGTAATCAGAACTATTTCATTGTTTAATACACGTTGACGCAAAGAATTCTTGATTTCATACTCAGATAATTTTTTCCCAGTTAAATACTTATCCATTAAAAAATCATCATTCTCAACAGCTGATTCAATTAATTTTTGACGCCATCTATCTGATAATACTGTTAAATCAGAAGGTATATTATCATATTTAAAAGTAATACCTTTATCTAAATCATCCCAATAAATAGCTTTCATCCTAATTAAATCAATAACCCCAGAAAAATTTTCCTCAGAATTTATTGGAATTTGTATCGGTACAGGATCTATACCCAAACGTTCGTTCATTTGTTTAACTACATTAAAAAAATTTGCCCCCATACGATCCATCTTATTAATAAAAGCTATCCTAGGAACATTATATTTGTTTACTTGTCTCCACACTGTCTCTGATTGAGGTTGTACTCCACCAACGGCACAATAAATCATAACAGCACCATCTAATACTCGCATTGATCTTTCTACTTCTATCGTAAAATCAACATGTCCTGGCGTATCAATAATATTAATTCGATGTGGTAAAAATTGTTTTGACATTCCTGACCAAAAAGTAGTAGTGGCTGCCGAAGTAATTGTAATTCCTCGTTCTTGTTCTTGTTCCATCCAATCCATGGTAGCTGCGCCATCATGAACTTCTCCAATCTTATGATTGATTCCCGTGTAAAATAAAATACGTTCAGTAGTAGTAGTTTTTCCAGCATCAATGTGTGCACTAATACCTATATTTCGATATTGTGACACAGGTGTAATACGAGCCATTCTATCCCTCTAATTTTTAATTTTTATACAGTAAATTATTTCACTTATATAGAAATTAATAATTAATTTCAATTTAAAAACTATAATTTTTCAATGTTTTACCAACGATAATGTGCAAAAGCTTTGTTAGCTTCAGCCATACGATGTACATCTTCACGCTTTTTAACAGCAGATCCCTTGTTTTCTATCGCATCCGATAATTCATTAGACAATCGTATAATCATTGATTTATCTATGCGTTTTCGCGCTGAATGCACAATCCAACGCATAGCTAAAGCATGACGTCGCACTGGACGAACTTCTATCGGAACTTGATAAGTTGATCCACCAACACGACGAGATTTTACTTCAACAGTAGGACGTACATTCTCTAAAGCTAATTCCAACACTTCTAATTCGGGTTTTCCTATCTTTTTTGCTAACATTGTTAAAGCTTGATATACAATTTCTTCAGCAATAGATTTTTTTCCATCAACCATTATTATATTAATTAATTTTGCAACCATTTCAGAAGAAAATTTTGGATCAGACAAAATTTTTCGATGTCCAATACCACGACGTCTTGGCATAATAGTATGTACCCCACATAAAAATTTTTATTAAATTTAATAAAAAATAAAATAAATTATACTAAAGCTATTTTTTCTTTTTAACTCCATATTTAGATCTACCCTGACTTCTACTTTTAACTCCTGAACAATCTAAAGCACCCCTAATAACGTGATAACGAACTCCAGGCAAATCTTTAACCCTTCCCCCTCTAATTAAAATTACTGAATGTTCTTGTAAATTATGACCTTCTCCTCCTATATAAGCAGTGACTTCATATCCATTTGTTAAACGTACTCTACATACTTTCCGCAATGCAGAATTAGGCTTTTTTGGTGTAGTAGTATACACCCGTATACATACTCCTCGTTTTTGAGGACATTTATTTAATGCAGGAACATTATTTTTAATTAACTTTCGTGAACGAGATTTTCGAACTAACTGATTGACTGTTGCCATAATAACTCCTAAATTATCACTAAATATTATAAATAATGTTTAAAAAATGCGATATAATCCATATTATAAAAAAATTACCATGACATTTGCTGCTTATGTTTTACAGTTAAATCAACAAATCTGTTATATCCTATTACGTTAACATTCGGAGAAATATTGTCTAAAATACCACGGGCACACAAATCTTGTTTTAAAGCATACATAGAAACAGAATAAGATAAAATTTTATTTAAAAATACATTATTTTTTAATGCTAACACCACACTATTTTGTAGCATTAATATATCATCTACAGATTCTAACATATTCATTAATAATACCATATTAGTTTCAAACGGAGAACGCATTAAAATATGCAACATTTTTAATCAATTCCCTTTAAAAATTAATTATTAAATCACTATTTTTTAACTTGTTTCGAATTTCAATAGCAGATAATATAGAAACGTCTAATAAAAAGTCTGTCTTTTTAAACAAACCGCGTTCCTTCAAAGACTCATTACATAAAAAAAAATCATAAATACCAAAAAACGGTAATATTTTAAAAGATAAAACATAATTTTTTGACAAAATTTCATCTGGCTTTTGATTTTTTAATAATTGAAAAATACCATCACCAATAAAAAAAACTGAAATCTTACTATTCATAATAGAAACAGACAATAATAAATCTAAACCTTCACGACCTAAACTAACGCCATGCGGTACATAAGAAAAAACAAAAGCTATTTTTTTCATATCATTATCATTATGCTAAAATTGTATAACACGATCGCTAATCTTCAAGTAATTTGAAAATTCACCCAAGCCAGTTAAAAAAAATGATGATTTTAAATTACCTACTTTAATATTCTTATTTTGTTTTGTATTAGATACTACATCAATAACTCCTCTTCTTAAAGCGGCACTAACACATACACATAACTTAACTAAATACTTGTTATGCAACCAAGTCCATTCTTCTACTAAATTACATTCGTTAAAATTAGGAGATATAAATTTATTAGCATTTAATGCTCCATCACAATAAAAAAAAATACTCAATAATTTATGATGATTTAAGATAACTGCACGTGAAAACAAAAACGCACTAGTAGAATTTTGTGTGCTATACGGTGGCCCAATAACTAATACAGTATAATTCATAAAATATATCACCTTATTTCGTAAATTTTAATATAAAATAAAACTTGTTAATACATATTTCTTTTTAAAATAGTAAATTTTACTTAGATTGTATGTCTATTAATTCTATTTCAAATATTAAAGTCGAATTTCCTGGAATTCCAGGTACTCCAGTTTCCCCATATGCTAATTTCGGTGGTATTACTAATTTTATTAAACCACCTTTTTTTATATATTTTAAACCTTCTATCCAACCTGGAATAACGCTATCTAAAGAAAAAGATAAAGGTTGACCTCGCTTGTAAGAATTATCAAACTCATTACCATTAATCAATGATCCTTTATAATGAACTGTGATAACATCACTATCATGCAAAAATTTACCACTTCCTTTTTTCTTAATAAAAAAAACTAAACCCGAAGACGTGTGTCTCGCATCTTTTTTCTTTAGCATTTTTTTAATATATAAATCTCCTTGAATTTTATTATTATGTGCTTCCTTCTTTAAAACTATATCTTCAAAATATTTTAATTTTTTTTCTAATTTTATTAATTCCATTGAAATTTCTTGGTCAGATAATATAGTCTTTCCTGAAAGAGAGTCTCTTATTCCTGATAATAAACTATTTTTATCTAAAATCACTCCTAATCGCTTCTGCTCACGAAAAGAATGATTAATGTAATTTCCTAATGATACTCCCAACGCATAAGCTGATTGATCATCAAAATTTTCAAGATTCTTTTGAATAATATGATCTTTTCGAATCAAAGATGTACTAGCATATAAAGATTTTGGAAAAAATATTGATAGAAAAATCATTACAAAAATTATGTGTATAATTTTCAACAAAATCATAATTTCTCCGACGAATCATTCTAATTAAAATTTTTATTAAAATTCACTTAAACTAATATTTTTAAATATAAATCTTTAATACCTAAAATATTTTTTTATATTATTAAAACTTCAAATATTTTACTGTCCTTTTAAAATAATAAAAAAATAACTATTATATTTAAAACTTCATAAACATATCTAAATTCTTATAATTTCTAACTTTACTTTTATTGTAATAATAAATATTTTTAGCACTTTTAAAAAAAACCATAAAATACATTAATTTATTATACGAATTTATTTTATTACAAATATTAACACTCAAAAACTTTCTAAATATAAACATAAAACATTTAAACAAAAATTATTACTATTAAAAATTTATTGATATATTACAAATATTCACTCTTAAAGTTAACTACAGTTACAACACTTTATAAAGTAATTTTATTACTACAAAACTATACTCACATTTATATTAATTATCTATTATAATAAATATTTTAAGTTATGAACGTATTTTATTTAATGATAAAAAAATTTATATACTCTAAACTATAATTTAATCAACAAATAACCGACATATACGGATTTCTAAAATGATAAATAAAAGTAATCTTATAGGACTTACTTGTATTAGCTTCCTATCTTACGCTTTAACCGGAGCATTAATTACAATCACTGGCATTTTTTTAGAAAATATTTCAAAATATTTTAATATACCTATAACAGACATGGGTAATACGTTTACTTTTTTAAATGCAGGGATTTTATCTTCTATTTTTATAAGTTCTTGGATAACAAATATTATTAATTTAAAAACACAATTAATTTTTGGATTTATATTAACTATCATTGCTACATTAATATTAATTTTTAGTCATAACTTAACATATTTTTCTATCAGTATGTTTATGCTAGGAATAATTAGCGGAATTACCATGTCTATTGGCACATACATCATTACAAATTTGTATACTGATCAAACAAGAGCTTCAATGCTATTATTAACCGATTCTTTTTTTAGCATGTCAGGTATAATTTTCCCCATTATAACAGCACTAATTATTTCCAATAATATGAAATGGTACTGGGTGTATTTTATTATAGGAATTATTTATTTAATAATATTTTTAATTACAATAAATACAAAATTTCCTATAATTTACACAGAAATTTCTAAAAAACGTATTAAAACATGGAATTTTTCTATCTTATGTCTATCCATTTCTGCACTATTATATATTTTAGGTCAATTAAGTTTTATATCATGGATGCCAGAATACACTATGAAATATATTCATATAAGTATTAATCAATCTAGTAAGTTAGTTAGTGCATTTTGGATGGCGTATATGGTGGGCATGTGGATTTTTAGTTTTATACTTAAATTTTTTGATTTAAAAAAAACAATAATAACGCTATCAGGAATTTCCTTATTTTTAATGTCTTTATTTAACATATTTTATGACTACGCATTACTATATATTATAATACTCTCGCTAGGATTTTTTTCAAGTGCAATTTATACAATTATAATTACACTAGCTTCGCAACAAACACCATTATCTTCACCTAAAACAATTAATTATATCCTGACTAGTGGTACTGTTGGTACACTATTAACATTTATTATTACAGGTCCTATAGTTCAAAAATATGGAATTTTCTCAGCACTACTTGTCTCAAACATTTTATATGGAATAGTATTTTTTCTTGTAATAATATTCGCTACGTTAACAAAGACAAAACCAATACATGACTAAAATAATCCCATCGAAGTTTTAACTTTCTTAAGTAATTTTTTTGCATACCAACTCGCTCTTTTCGAACCTTCAGAAAGTATTTTTTCTAAATAATCTTCATTTTTTCTAAAACTAAAATATAAATTTTGAAAATTAGTCATAAAATTCACTATCTCTTTTATTACTACTGATTTAAAATCTTGATACGAATAATAATAAAACTCTTTCTCTATATCCGATATATCCCTATTCTGGAAACAGGATAAAATATTAATTAAATTAGAAATACCTATCTTAGTATCCTTATCATAACGAATTCTAGGAGGATTATCTGAATCAGTTACTGCTAACTTAATCTTTTTTTTAACGGAGCTAAGATTGTCTAATAAAAAAATAACACCGTTCTCATTCACATCTGATTTAGACATTTTTTTAGTTGGGTCAGACAAAGATAAAATATTAGAACCATAATAAGACATTTTATTCTTAGGAATCTTAAACGTGTTTCCATATAATAAATTAAATCTCCGTGCAATATTGCATATCAATTCCATATGTTGTTTTTGATCTAAACCAATAGGAACAACATCAGTATCATATAATAAAACATCTGAAGCCATTAAAATAGGATAACTTAATAAACCAACGTTAATATTTTTAGAATTTTTTCTAGCTTTATCCTTAAATTGAGTCATTCTAATTAACTCTCCATAATATGTACAACACGTTAATAACCAATGCAACTCAGAATGCTCATGAACACAAGACTGCAAAAAAATAACACTTTTACAAGGATCAAGACCACATGCTAAATATGTTGCTACTACATCTAAAACACTATTTTTTAGTATAGCAGATGAACGTCGTACAGTAAGAGAATGCAAATCAGCAATACAAAAAAAACACGTAAAATCATGTTGCATTAAAATCCATTCACGCAACACACCAATATAATTACCAATAGTCAATTGTCCTGACGGTTGTACTGCACTAAATACATTTTTGTTTAACTTTTCCATTAGCGTTGCTTTCCGAAAAATAAAAATATAATAAACTTAATTTACCCAATATTAATTTAAAAATAAATACTAGATAAAATAACATCTAAATTAAATTTTTTTATAAATATTATCTTTTAAATCTAATAAATCATTTTTTACAATTAATGTTTTTTAACACGTCTCTAAAACTTCGAATAGTTAAATCATAATTTATAGAATTAAAAATTGCTGAACCTATTACAAAGATATCCGTACCAAAACTAGCAATTTTAAATATATTACTCAAATTTATACCACCATCTACTTCCAATAAAATATTCTTTTTACTTTTGTCAATTAATTCCCGAACTATACGTATTTTATTTAATATAGATGGAATAAACTTTTGTCCAGGAAATCCTGGATTTACAGACATTAATAATATTAAATCAATTTTATCAAGCACATTGTCTAATACACATAATGGAGTTAAAGGGTTTAAAGCTAAACCAACTTTACAACCATAACTTTTTATTAATTTAATTGTTTTCTCAACATTATTCGTTGATTCTGGATGAAATGAAATAATGTTTACATCTAATTTTGCAAACTTAATAATTAAATCATCCACCGGACAAGTCATAAGATGAACATCGATTACCATTGATTTAATTTTTTCAACACTTCTCAAAGATTCCAATACTATTGGACCAAAAGTTAAATTTTTAACATAATGATTATCCATGACATCATAATGAATCATATCACTTCCACTTTTTAATACATCAAAAATATCTTCGCCTAATCTTGAAAAATTCGCGGACAAAACAGAAGATGATAATAAAAATTTTTTCATAACTTTCCTTAAAATGTAACCAAATTAAAAATAATAAATTTTATCATCATCATGTAATATACATTTCTATAAATATAACATAATACTAAATAAATATTTATCACCTAACAATTTTTTATTACTGACATCAATATATTTTCATGAACATTAGAAAAAATTTTAACATTACCAATAAAAACTGGTAAAACCATTCTTAATTTTCCTGAAATAACTTTTTTATCTCTTTTAAAATTTGAAATATAAGATTCAAAACTCATATTTTTAGGTCCACTAATTGGTAATCCTACCCTCTGTAGTAAAGATATAATACGAGTTATATCATTGTCTTTCATAAATCCTAATAACTCCGACGTTTTAGAAGCCATAACAATGCCCACTGATACAGCTTCTCCATGTAACCATGTTCCATATCCCAAAAACGTTTCAATAGCATGACCATACGTATGGCCTAAATTTAACAACATTCTATCATGAATTTCTTTTTCATCTTTTTCTACAATACTGATTTTAATTTCACAACATCGATTAATACAATAAGATAACGCACTATAATCTAATTTTAAAACACGCTCTAAATTTTCTTCTAACCAATTAAAAAAATTGACGTCAAAAGAAACAGCATATTTTACAATTTCCGCTATTCCGGATATTAATTGACGTCTAGGTAACGTATTTAAAAAATCAAAATTTATAATTACGGAACTAGGTTGCCAAAAAGAACCAATCATATTTTTTCCCAAAACATGATTGACAGAAGTTTTACCACCAATAGATGCATCTACTTGTGCTAATAATGTTGTAGGTATCTGTACGAATTTAATACCTCTTTGATAAATAGAAGCCACAAAACCAGTTATGTCACCAATAACTCCTCCTCCTAATGCAATTAAAACTGCATCTCGACAATACGAATATTTTAATAAAGTAGATAAAATAATTTCTACTGTATCAATGTTTTTATAAATTTCACCATCAGATATGATAACGTTTTTGACTTGTGCTCCCAATTTATGCAAATAATATGTAATCTTTTTATTCCAAATTTTGAATACTACATCGTTAGTAATAATTGCAACTTGAGTGTTCGATTCAATTGGAAAAAAAATATTACTTATTTCCAATAAATTAGATCCTATATAAACTGGATATGTATCTTTTCCTAAATTTACCATTAAATTTTTCAATATTTATAATCTCCTATAATTAAATTAAAAAACTTATATCAAAAATTATTTAACAAACGAATAATGTAAAATACAATAGCTTTAATACTTCTATCATTCATGCGTATTGTAATATCAGCTATTGATTGATAAAGAGGATTTCTATGAAAAGCCAATTCTTCAAGAACAGTTTGAATAGATGTATTATCTACTTGTAATAATGGACGTTGTTTGTTTTTTTTAGTTCTAACTAATTGTTTTTCCACAGAAGTTTCTAAATAAATAACCACGCCACGAGATGATAATTTATTTCTTATTTCTCTTGAAAGAATAGATCCTCCTCCTGTTGACAAAACTATACCCCTTTTGTCAATTATTTCACTAATTATTTTTTGTTCCCGTTTTCTAAACCCTAATTCTCCTTCAATATCAAAAATCCAACTAACATCTACACCAGTACGTTTTTCGATTTCTTGATCTGAATCGTAAAATTCCATACTTAGTTGTTGAGCTAAATGACGACCAATAGTACTTTTTCCAGCTCCCATAGGTCCAATTAAAAAAATATTTCGTTTTTCTGTCATTTTTATTCAAATTATTGAAATGATTTGTTAATAAATTCCATACACAGTATTAACACTGGTAGGACATAAATTCTCAATACACACTTTATGAATATTATTTAATCAAATAAAACTTATTAAAAATTTTAAGTATATAATTTACTCACAATAAAAAAATATAAGATTTTAAATAAACAATTTTACTATTAAAAAAAGACCAAAAATATTTAACATACATATCAACTTAAAAATTCATGTCAAATACTATTTGAATTATAAAAAATTAACTAACAATTTTTAAATATGCACCTTTTATAAAAAAAACCACAATATATTTTGATTATAAAACTAATAATTTGAACTATAACAGTATCAAATAAATCCTTTTAAATTTCTAGAATAATTTTCATAATCTTAATTATAATTAAAAATATAAAACAAACTTTAGATTGAATATATAAAATACTCCATACAAAAATGTAATATAAAAAAGAATTGTATATAATTCTATAAAATAAGTACACATATTCATCGAATGTACATTAATTGATGAACATTTATACAAAATTTTATGTTAAACTAACATCATCCAAATGTATTATCACAAAATATATAAATATACTCTTTATCTAAATATACTTATACTAAATAGAAATTTATTCTACTTACATTCATTTATTAAAAATTTACTAAAAAAGCATAAGTTGACAAATAAAAAACTTAATTTTATGATATACAAGAGTTGTTCGCTTATTTTAGGATCAATACATTTGATGGTGAGATGTCCGAGAGGATTAAGGAGCACGCCTGGAAAGCGTGTATACGATTTTAAAACGTATCAAGGGTTCGAATCCCTTTCTCACCGAATCAAATTTTATATACATTAATTTAAACACTCTAAATCTTAATTAATATAGATAGTATAAATGAAATAAACATACCTATATAAAACATTAATTTATAATACAATTTTAAATAAAATTGTTAACCAAAAAAATCGTTTTTATACTTTTTTGAGTATCAGTGCTTCTAAAGAAATATAAATCATATTATTCAAATTTGACTCTCGATCTATATAGCTCATTTGATCCTTTTTTAAAATATGATCTGATACAGTACATATTGATGCTACTTGTATTCCTAATTCAGAAGCTAAACTATAGATTCCTGCTGTTTCCATATCTATTCCAAGAATATTATATCTCTGTAATGTATCTAATAATTTATCATTTTTAACATAAAATAAATCAGTTGTAAAAAAATTTCCTATATTAATTTTTATGCCGGCATTATTTGCAGAATTAAATAAATCTAAAATCAAATAAAAATCAGCAACTGAAGAAAAATCGTTATCATGAAATCGTAGTCTATTAACTTTAGAATCCGTAGATGCTCCAAGACAAATAATAATATCATTAATATTTATATGCTCAATAACAGTACCACACGTTCCAATACGAATAATTTTTTTCACATTATATTCAGAAACTAATTCCTTAACATAAATTAAAGATGAAGGTATACCTATCCCATGACTCATTACAGAAATACGATGTCCTTTATATCTTCCAGTATATCCTAACATTGAACGAATATTAGTAACTTCTATAGCATTTTTTAAATAATTTTTAGCTATATATCTTGCTCGAAGAGGATCACCAGGCATAAGTACACAATCAGAAAAATCTCCTTTTTTTGCATTAATATGAGGAGTTACCATACAATTATCCTTTATATTCAATTTAACTATATTATTTTAAAATATAGATGTTCCATAACTCATAGTCGACAAATTAAAATATTTTGCTAACGTTTGACCAATATCAGAAAACGTTTCTCGATAACCAAAATTTTTTGATTCCATTGATCTCTGATAAATTAATATTGGCACATTTTCTCGTGTATGATCCGTTCCTATCCAAGTAGGATCACAACCATGATCAGCTGTTATAATTAACAAATCTTCATTATGAACTAATTTCAATAATTTTGGCAAATTATAATCAAACCATTCCAAATCTTTAGCATAACCAGATACATCGCGTCGATGTCCCCATAAAGAATCAAAATCCACAAAATTTACAAATACTATAGTATTATTTTTAGCATTTTTTATCTCTTGAATAGTTGTATTAAATAAATTAACTAATCCTGTAGCGTACATACTACATGATATTCCTTTTCCTGCATAAATATCAGAAATTTTACCTATAGCAATTACCCTTCCTTTTTTTTCTCCAATCAATTTTTCCATTACAGTGATTTTGTGCGGTTCCATTGAAAAATCTCTACGATTTCCAGTACGTCTGAAATGTTCTTTCTTAAATCCAGTAAAAGGACGTGCTATTATTCTCGCAATATTAATTTTTCTTTTATCAAATATTTTTCGAATAGATCTACATAAATTATATAAACGCTTTAAACCAAAAATACTTTCGTGACAAGCAATTTGACAAACTGAATCGATTGAAGTATACAAAATTGGTTTTTTTGTACTAATATGTATTTCTCCAAATCTATCCAATATATCTGTTCCAGACGCATGACAATTTCCTAAAAATCCACTTAAATTACATTGATCTACAATATCTTGGATTAAATATTTAGGAACACTATTTAAAGAAGAACTAAAATAATCCCAATCAAACAAAACTGGAGCACCTGCAATTTCCCAATGACCAGACGATGTATCTTTTCCAGATGAAATTTCATTTGAATAAGCATAACTACCAATCACATTATTTGTATCTTGTATCCCTAACAAATCTTGTCCTGAAGATGCTATAGCTACTTTAGCTAAACCTAATGAAAGCAAATGAGGAATATATAACAATCCTTTTCTACCATAATTATTAGCTTTATTTAAAAAACAAAACTTAGCTATATTTCCAAATGTATTAGCTCCAACATCACCAAATCTATGCGCATCCTTAGTTGCTCCAATTCCAAAAGAATCTAACACTATTAAAAACGCGCGTTTCATATAATCCTCATATTATCATTATCTTAATAAACATTTTATTGCAATAATAACTATTATTAAACACAAAACATCCTTTTATTAAAAAATTACAAAACACAAACATACAATTTTAAAATTAATATGTAAATTCATTCTAACTTATTAAAACTTAATAACATTAATTTTCACATGTAACATTAAAAATTATATCAGGATAACGCGACTGAACTAAACGTAAATTAATTTCGCTAGATGCAAGATAAACTAAATGATTGTTAATATCAAGTGCTAAACAAGATTTGTTTTGATTTTTAAAAGTAGATAGTGTATCTAATGAATTAGATGAAATCCAACGAATAGAAAAAATATTTACTTTATGTACTAAAATAAAAATATTATATTCAATTTTTAATCTTTCTATAACAATATCAAATTGCAAACTTCCAATTGCTCCTAAAATTAACTCATTATTTTCATAAGGTTTAAAAACTTGAATAGCACCTTCTTCCGACAACTGAGTTAATCCTTTTAATAACTTTTTTTTATGAAACGGATCTACTAAAGAAACAAGACGAAACAGTTCAGGAGCAAAATTTGGAATTCCAAAAAATTTTAACTTTTCTCCCTCAGTAAATGTGTCTCCAATTTTTATGCTATTATAACTATGAAAACCAATTATGTCCCCTGGGTATGCTGTTTCTATTATAAAACGATCGCCAGCAACAAAAGAAAAAACTTCCGTTTGTATAATATATTTCTTAATACGAACATGATATAACTTCATCCTTTTTCTATATTTTCCTGAAACTATTCGTATAAACGCCATTCTATCACGATGTCTTAAATCCATATTTGCTTGAATTTTAAACACAAACCCTGAAAAATTTTTTTCATATGGTTGTACTTTTCTAATATTACTTTTTTTAAAAACAGGTGAAGGAGCCCAATCTAATATTCCTTGCATTAAAAAATTAACACCAAAATTTTTTAGTGCGCTACCAAAAAAAATTGGGGTTAAATCACTCTCTAAAAAAATTCTTTTATTAAATGCTTTATAAATAGAATTAACTAATTCTACTTCTTCGCGAAACTCTTGTGCTAATTCTAAACCAATGATTTTATCTAAAAAAACATCATTTAAACAACATGTTTTCAATAAAAAATTATTAGTATCATTAATTCCTTCAGATGTTTTATAAGAATAAAAATATACCAAATTATTATAAATATGATATATTCCTTTAAACGCTTTTCCACAACTAATAGGCCATATTATAGGCGAACATTTTATTTTTAATTCTATTTCAAGTTGATCTAAAATTTCTATAGGATCCAAAGAATTTCTATCTAATTTGTTAATAAAGGTTATAATAGGAGTACGATGCGTTCTAGCAACGTGTATTAATTTCCTTGTTCGTTCCTCCACACCTTTTGCAGCGTCAACTATCATTACACAAAAGTCTACTGCAGTAAGAACACGATACGTATCTTCTGAAAAATCTTGATGCCCTGGCGTATCCAAAATATTTATTAAATATCTATTATATGGAATTTGAATAACTGATGTAGTAATAGAAATTCCTTTTTTCTTTTCAATTTCCATCCAATCAGATTTAGCATATTTTTTAGATCTTCTAGCTTTAATTGTACCAGAAGTACGAATTATTTTACCATTTAATAAAAATTTTTCTGTTAAAGTAGTTTTACCTGCATCTGGATGGGAAATAATTGCAAATGTTCGTCTTTTTTGTAATGCATAAGTATTAATTGTTATCATAATATGCAATTCACTGCCCTAAATAATTCGTTAAATGTATTAATTCTAAAACACCTTTAATCTATGATTGTAAATAAAAAAAAATATATTTAATAACTTTAATGAAAATTAAATTTTCATAAAATGAGTATTACAATTAATAACTTAACAAAATAATAACGCTAAACAAAAATATATTATAAATATTAATTTATGTAAATAATGTTATTAAAATCCAAAAAAAACGCGCAATTAAAAATTAATTTAATAAAATTATTCATAGTAAATTATTATGCTTTATAAATTTAATATACTAATAAATATAAACATACACTTATATACAAAACACTACTTTCATAGTGAATCGAATATATTAGAAATAACTAACTATAAAAATATATCTACATATATATCATAAAACTAAACTTCTAACACGTAAAATTATTACATAAATAAAATGTATATATTAAACACCTACTAAAAAAGAATCACTATGTACCTTCTTCGTATTAATCTAAACATCATTTATTAACTTTGTAAATTAACACTGTAATTATTAAAAATCCTTAACAATAAAATTGTAAAAAATTACTACCGAGAAGAAATTTATAATTATTAACTAAAAAACGTAACATTTTTATTTTTTTGTATAAAATATGTAATAATTAATATTTCTAAAATAAATTTTTACGTACTAAAAATTCACGAAAAAATTAGCCATGACTATTAATTCATAATCTATTTTATCTCAAAATGAAACATTACTTACAATGACATTTTCAAAATTTATTATTTTAAATAATAAATTTTACTTTTTTTAAAAAAATATTGTTACTTGATAATAACTATATTAAACAAATAAAACTAAAAATTATGCATTTAATTAAATAAAATTATTAAATTCCAATTCTATACTATAAATAATAATCAAAATAAAATTATATAATAAATATATCAACTATTAATTATTCATTAACATATTTAATTGCATGATCCAATAACTAAATTAAATAACTAATTTATCTAAAAAATTTAAAAAATATTTATTTATAAATATATTTAAAAATTAAACTTATAAAAGTTATAATAAAAAATACGTTACTATCTAGTAACTCAATATATCAAAATTAATAATAAGAGTGATTGCCACGATTATGTTGCGTTATATCATATACACCTTTAAATTCTGAAAACTTAGCTAATATCTGTTTTTCAATTCCTTCTTTTAACGTTTTTTGAACCATCGAACACCCATTACAACCTCCAGAAAACTTTAAAGAAAGATAACCAGATTCAGTAATATTCATCAAATCAACCTTTCCACCATGAGCAGACAACTGAGGATTTATATTTAAATTCAAAAAATTTTCAACACGACGTTTTAAGTCATTATTTTTAATAAAATAACACTTATTAGCATAAGGAGCTATCAAAGTTAATTGAGAATTACATTCTTCTACATTAATATCAATTTTAGACTCTCTTAAATATGGTATATGAGGCTTGTATACATAAACAATGAACTTATTCATTGTAAACGCAACATCTAATCGCGTAACATCATCTTTATAACAATATGAAACACCACATTTTGCCACAGGAGTACCTGGATATTTGACATATACTCTAATATTTGTGCCATATTTCTGTTTTTTCAACAAATTTAAAAAATAGTTTTGCGCTGATTGTGATACAGAAACCATATATATATCTCCAAAAAAAAATAAAATTTTTAAACTAAATATCTAAAAATAATTTTTATTAAACAACATATATTATGTAATAATATACCACATCAAACACTTATAATTCATAATTAAAATTAAATTGTATGAATAAAAAATTACATTGGAAATCTTTAGGTACAGGAACTACAAATTTAATACTAATCCATGGCTGGGGAGTAAATTCAAAAATTTGGAGTATTTTAGTACAATCACAGCTATATCAACATTTTAAATTACATTTTGTTGATTTACCAGGATTTGGACATAGCAATCAATTACTACCAATGACATTAAATGATACAGCAGAATTACTTTCTGTATATATACCCAAAAACTCTATATTATTAGGATGGTCAATGGGAGGATTAATTGCAAGTAAAATAGCATTAAATTATCCACAAAAAATTAAAGGAATAATTAGCGTTTGTTCTTCTCCCTGTTTCATTGTGCGTCCTAACTGGCCAGGCATTCCTAAAAAAATTTTTCTTAAATTTTATAATAAACTAAACATTAATTTTGATCGTACAATATCCGAATTTATTACATTGCAATCGCACAATACTAATTATTTAGAAATAAAAAATTTAAAACAACAAATCTTGTCTCAACCTTATCCAACTATCTATACACTAAAAAAAAATTTAGAAACAATTTTTAAAACAGATTTAAGAACTAAAATAAAAAAATTGAAAATCCCAATGTTGCGAATATACGGATCTTTAGATACTTTTGTTCCTAAAAAAATTCGCGAAATATTAGATATTTTATGGCCTAAAACTAAGTCTATAACTATAGCACATGCTTCACACATACCATTTGTTTCTCATCAAAAAGAATTTTATGAAAGCATAATAAATTTCAAAAATTATTTAAATACTTTAAAAATAACATGTCAAAAATAAAAATAATGTACAACAATAAGTTTGTTTTAATAAAAAAAATTATTTAGATATTTTAAAAAGGAATATCTTCATCATCAAAATCTAAATTATTATTTTGGAGTTTGCTATCATTAAACGATTCTTGTTTTTTTTCTGACAACAATTGTTTTGATAGATTATCATTATTCTTAGATAAGCCAGACGACGCAGTTAATGAACTAGAATTGCGACTTCCTAACATTTGCATAGTTCCACCCACACTAACTATAATTTCAGTAATATAACGTTCTATCCCATTCTGATCTTTCCATTTTCTAGTCTGCAATGAACCTTCAATATAAACCTGTGATCCTTTTTTTAAATATTCTCCTGCAATTTCAGCTAACTTATTAAAAAAAACAATACGATGCCATTCCGTTTTTTCTTTTATTTCACCATTATTTTTATCTTTCCAAGTTTCAGACGTAGCCAATGTAATGTTGGTTACTGCACTACCATTTTGCATATATCGAACATCCGGATCTTGTCCTAAATATCCAATCAAAATAACTTTGTTAATACCTCTGCTAGCCATATTATCTTTATCCCCCAAAAAAACATAAAAACTATACCAAAGTGTGCATCTTGATATTTTATCAACTAAACTACTCACTATAAAAAATATATAATATTTAAATACTATAAATACAATTGTTTAATTATCTAAATAATTAAATGTCTATTTTTGTAACTATTTACATTTAATTTAAAAAAATAATATTCATTATTAAAATAATATCATTTAACATACGACTAACTAAAATATATCAAATAACATTTCAATAACTAATATGCTAACCAAAAATACAAAAAATTTTAAAACATTTCAAAAAATGATTTACTTAATAAACTTAAAATATACATATAATAATCTCATTTAAAATACAACAATACACATCTTTATAATAAATAATACCACAAATTTCTATTATACCTATGTTATATTATATAAACAATTATAAAGATTCAGACTACCACATAGAAATTTAAAATTAGACATATATTCAATAATAATATCTTTAATATAATAAATATTAAACAAAATAATTAAATTTAATAAAGTACCTAAATAATTAATTATATAAATTAAATAACTGTGTCTAACTAAAAAAATAATTATATACAATAAAATACACCATAATTTTAAAACAAACTAAAACATGCAAATAAAACATTTTTATAATTAAAAATATATTTAAATACATAATTAAATTCAATAAAAAAATCCATCTTTATACGAAAAATCGTATTTAACATATAATATTTAAAAACATTAAAATTAATACACTACATCATACTATAATTTTAAAATACTAATAATAATTATCCATTTCAAAATAAATCATTTAACATGAAGTTTAAAAGAAAAAAATTAATTGTATTTTAACAAACATTTATATTATTGATTAATAATTAATGTTCATATAGAAAATATAAAATACAATTTCAACTTTTGTTAAAAAGTTTATACCCTAATAAAAAACAAGTATCGTATAATATTTTTCTTAAGATGTAACTTTTATAATTAAAATTTGGTATCAAATTAAAAATGTTAAAAAAAAAAATCTTGATAATCAAGTCGAAAAACTGATTGAATTACCTAATTCTCTAGAAGCAGAACAATCAATCTTAGGTGGTTTAATGTTAGATAATGAACAATGGGATTATATTTCCGAAAAAATCTCGGAAAATGATTTTTTTAGTCTATCTCATCAATTAATTTTTCGAGAAATGAAATATTTATTAAATAAAGGATATCCTATTGATCTCATTACATTATCTGAGTCTTTAGAACAAAAAGGAAAACTCGAATATATAGGAAGATTTGCATATTTAGCTGAATTATCAAAAAATGTTCCTAGTACGGCTAATATTACAACTTACGCAGATATAGTCCGCGAACGTTCTATGGTTAGAAAAATAATTAAAATAGCAAACAAAATTATCCAAGCAGGATATGATCCAAGAGGAAAAACAAGCCAAGAATTACTTAATTTAGCTGAATCAAAAATACTTAGCATCTCAGAACAAAACTTTCAAAAAAACTCAGGCCCTAAAAATATTGAAGAATTGTTAGATATTACTCTAGCCAATATTGAAAAGTTATTTAACACTCCATACAAAGGCATAACGGGAATTAATACAGGATACCAAGATCTTAATAACAAAACATCCGGATTACAACCTTCCGATTTAATAATAATTGCTGCACGTCCTTCTATGGGAAAAACTACGTTTGCTATGAATATTTGCGAAAATATCGCTATGACATATAAAAAACCAGTATTAATTTTTAGCTTAGAAATGTCAGGAGAGCAAATTATGATGAGAATGTTATCTTCCTTGTCTCGAGTAAATCAAGAAAAACTAAGAACTGGACAATTAAATGACGAAGATTGGGCAAGAATTTCTAGTACTATTAATATTTTACTCAAAAAGAAAAATATGTACATCGATGATTCTTCAACATTAACACCTTCTGAAATGAGATCACGATCAAGAAAAATTTATCGAGAAAACAATGGACTAAGTTTAATTATGGTAGATTATTTGCAATTAATAAAAGTACCATCATTAATAGGAAACAGAACATTGGAAATAGCAGAAATTTCTAGAATGCTAAAATCATTAGCAAAAGAATTAAAAATTCCAATAATTGCATTATCACAATTAAATCGTTCATTAGAACAAAGAAGAGATAAACGTCCTATAAATTCAGATCTACGCGAATCTGGTTCACTAGAACAGGATGCAGATCTGATAATGTTTATATATCGCGATGAATTATATCATGAACACACAGACTTAAAAGGAATAGCTGAAATAATTATAGGAAAACAAAGAAATGGGCCAATAGGAACGATTAAATTAACATTTAACGGACATTGGTCAAGATTTGATAACTATTCTGAATCTAAATATTCAGACGAATAAAATAATGTAATATATAAATTTTAATTAACTAAAAAATACATATATTAGCTATACAAATAATATTTACTCTAAAAATTCTATTAAAATTCTTGAATTTCAAAAAAAATAAATTTTACTAAAAATATGTAATAATTTATTTATAGTTTAACTAAAAATATTAAATACTATGCAATTAACGAATATATGAAATTAAAATTAATGATTGCTATAACATTTGAACTAATTTAAGATTATAATATAACGTTAATTTTTAATATCTACTGTTTAATTCTAGTAAATACATAAAATATAATGATTTTAAATACTATCTGTAACAATTATTATTACCTTAAATAATAATCTCAAAAAACATTTAAATACTACATAAAATATATGACAATTAACTTAGGTATTATTATGGATCCTATCAGTTCCATAAACATTAAAAAAGATTCTAGTTTTGCTATATTATTGGAAGCACAAAACAGAAAATATAAAATCTATTACATGGAATTAAAAGATTTATATCTAAAAGATAATAAACCATACTCACATACAAAACTACTTAGAATTAAAAATAATAAAAAACAATGGTTTACATTAGAACAACAAAAAGATGTTTCATTATCTAATCTAGATGTAATATTAATGAGAAAAAATCCTCCAATTAATCGAGCATATATCTATGCAACATATATTCTTGAACAAGCAGAACGAAATGGAAGTTACATCATTAATAAACCTAGTAGCTTACGAAGCTACAATGAAAAATTATTTACTACCACTCATTTCCCACAATATATTCCAAAAACCTTAATTACCAGTAACTCTACTAAAATACATAATTTTATAAAAACATACAAAGACATTATAATTAAACCATTACACGGAATGGCTGGATTATCTATTTTTAGAATAAAAGAACACGATCCTAACACCTCAGTAATTATAGAAACTATGACAAAATACGAAACAATACCATGTATCTCTCAAAATTATATTACTGACATACAAAAAGGCGATAAAAGAATATTAATTATTAATGGAATACCATTCCCATGGTGTTTAGCTAGAATTCCAAAAAAACACGAAAATAGAGGTAACTTATCAATTGGAGGATATGGAAACACACAAAAACTTTCTAAAAACGACTGGGAAATAGCTCTATCTATAGCACCAACTTTAAATAAAAAGGGAATATTTTTCGCTGGAATTGACATCATAGGTACTAAATTAACAGAAATAAATATTACTAGTCCAACATGTATACAAGAAATAGAACAAGATACCGGGATATCTATTAGTACTATTATACTGGATAATTTAGAAAAAAATCTAAAAAAACGCAAGACCAATAGGTATTTATAATAAAAAAAATTTATATACATCAACAAAAATGTGTTCATAATATAAAAATAAATAACTTACATATACTCTAATCTTTATAGATAAAAGCATAAAAACGATGATAATAAATTTTAAAAATCACTTTTTAATTGCAATGCCTGGGCTCAAAGATCCCCTGTTTAAAAATTCTGTCATATACATGTGTAAACATGATAATAATGGAGCAATGGGTATAATCATAAATAAAAAAATAAAAAATTTAACAATACAAAAAATTTTACATCAATTAAAAATAAATATTAAATCATCAAATACTTTAGATTTTAAAAATCCTGTAATTATAGGTGGACCTATATTAGAAGATAGAGGTTTTATTCTACACACTTTCAAAAAAAAGTTTACAACAAGTACACATATATCTAACGATTTAAGTATTACCACATCTCGAGATATTTTAGAATACATAGCCAATTTGAATAATCCAAAAAATATATTAATGGCACTAGGTCATTGTATATGGAAACAACATCAATTAGAACAAGAAATAGCAAAAAATATATGGTTAACTACACCCGCTGATATTGATATTATATTTAACACACCTATTTCTGAAAAATGGAAAAAATCAATGTATAGCATTGGTATTATGAACATATTACAATTAACTTCTGAAATAGGACATGCATAATAATAAACATTATGATCATAATTGCACTAGATTTTGGAACCAAAAATATTGGAGTAGCAGTTGGGCAAAACTATACAAACACTGCTCGATCATTACCGTCAATAAAAGTTAAAAATAAAAAACTAAATATAGAAAAATTGAATAAATTAATTGACGAATGGAAACCAAATGCTATAGTTGTAGGTCATCCATTAAATATTGACGGAACCAAACAAAAAATTACTCAATGCTCAGAAAATTTTTCAAAAAAATTAAAAAATATATTTAAAATACCTATTTTACTACATGATGAACGATTGAGTACTGTAGAAGCTAAAGCAATACTATTTGAAAAATATGGATATAAATCTTTAAAAAAAGAAAGAATAGATTCAATGTCAGCTGTAATAATTCTAGAAAGTTGGTTTTTATATTCAAAAAATTAAAATTTTATTAAACACTTATAAAATAATATTATCATTATACACTTATCATATTAAAAATTATCATTTTTAAATACATCAATGTAAAAATATAACTAACTATCTTTACACATACGATAAAATATCTAAATCATATTTAGAAATGATTAATTAAATTTTAAAATTAATTATATAATTTTTATTATATAAAATATTTTATATTATTTTACACTTTTAAATTATAAAACAACATATGACATAACCTATATAACTTAAAAAATAACAATGCTAAAATATCAAAAATTTTTATAAGCAAACATCTCTCTATACTATTTTATGATATATTTAATCCTTTAAATTTTTTAATTTATTATTAAAACATACTAACTGTTTTAAATCACTATCAGATACTCGACCTTTTTTATCAGCTAACTTTAAAAACCTAGAATACAAAATATCTATATTATAATCACTATCTTTATAACCTATCTTTTTCATGCGATATTTTACAGCTGCACGACCAGATCGAGAAGTTAAATTTAATGGCTGAGACACAAATCCTATACTTTCTGGCACTATAATTTCATAAGTTTTTTTATCTTTTAAAATTCCATCTTGATGAATTCCAGATGAATGCGAAAACGCATTACTTCCTATTATCGCTTTATTCACAGGAACAGGTATATTACAAATTGAACTAATAACCCTACAAGTACTGTAAATTTCTTGATATTTTATATTTGTTTTAAAATTTAAAATATCTTTTCTTATTTTTATTGCCATCAATATTTCTTCCAATGCTGCATTTCCTGCACGTTCTCCTACTCCAGTAATAGTTCCTTCGATTTGTCTAGCACCAACTTGAATAGCAGAAATAGAATTAGCTACAGCCATTCCCAAATCATCATGGCAATGTACAGATATTATAGCTTTATCAATATTTGGAACTTTTTTGTAAATAGATGAAATAATATTACTAAATTCATAAGGAATAGTATAGCCTACTGTATCAGGAATATTAATAGTTTTTACTCCTAAATCTATAGCTAATTCTATAATACGACATAAATCATCTAATGATGTTCTACCAGCATCTTCACACGAAAATTCAACATCATCAGTATATTTCTGAGCTCTTTTTACAGAAGAAACCATCATATCTATTATTTGATCAAATGTTTTCTTTAATTTAGATTGAACATGCAAAGCAGATGTTCCCAAAAATATATGTATACGAAATGAATTCGCTTTTTTCATAGCTTTAGCTGCTATATCTATATCCCCATCTATACATCGTGCTAAACTACAAATTTTAGCGTCTTTAATTCTTTCCGAAATTTTTTTAACAGACTCAAAATCACCAGGCGAAGAAATTGGAAAACCTGCTTCAATTACATCAACACCTAATTTTTCTAAAGCAAAAGCAATTTTGAGTTTTTTTTTAACACTTAAACTCATTTTTAGAGACTGTTCTCCATCTCGTAATGTTGTATCAAAAATAATTATTTTTTGAGTCATTTCATTGTCCAAAAAATGCATTTTATGCAATAAAACATAGTATTTAGTTTAATTTTATCATATTCTTTTAAAAAAAATAATTATTTAAAACTTTTGATAATGCACCAATAAGAGTTTTATATATTACATTTAATTTATTTTTAAGTAAAATTGTGTATTAAAAATAAGAAATAAAACACACAACAACTATCTTGTCTTACAAACACATCCGCGAACATAAAAAAAATTTAAAAATCATTTTTTTAAAAATTCAGGAATTAAAGTTTCATAATTCAAAATCTTAGAACTATATTTTAAAGTCAAATCAATATCATCTAATCCATGCATTAAGCAGTATTTATTAAAACTATTAATTTTAAAACTATATTGTTTCTCACGAACAAATATTTTGTTATTAAGTAAATTTACTGAGATAAACATACCCATATTTTTATATACTTCTTGAAATAAAATATCAATTGTTTCTTTGGATAAAGTTATAGGAAGTAAACTATTTTTCAAACTATTACTATAAAAAATGTCTGAAAAACTAGTAGCTATTATTGTTTTAAATCCATAATCAACTAAAGCCCATACTGCATGTTCCCGTGATGACCCACAACCAAAATTTTCTCGAGCTAACAAAATCGTTCCATTTTTATAAATATCGTTATTTAATATAAATTTTCGATTCAGAATTGTACCTTTTTCATCTACATATCTCCAATCATTAAACAAATGTTTGCCAAATCCTTTCTTAGTAATTTTTTGTAAAAATTGTTTAGGAATAATTACATCTGTATCTACATTTGAAACATCTATAGGAACTACAATCCCAGTATGTTGAATAAATTTAGACATTTTTATCCTTATTAATTAATTAATCATTTATCTAAACTATTATAAATTGTTCTAACATCAACAAACCGACCAAATATTGCTGCTGCTGCTGCCATAACAGGACTCACTAAATGCGTTCGACCTCCTCTACCTTGACGACCTTCAAAATTTCTGTTACTAGTAGAGGCACACCGTTCTTTATTATTTAAACGATCATCATTCATAGCCAAACACATAGAACACCCCGAATAACGCCATTCAAATCCAGAATTTTTAAAAATTTTATCCAGTCCTTCTTTTTCTGCTTGCATTTTTACCATACCTGATCCAGGGACAATAATCGCATGCACTGAATTACATACTCTTTTATTCATTACTATTTTAGCAACTGCTCTTAAATCTTCTATTCTAGAATTAGTACATGACCCAATAAAAACTTTTTGTATATTAACATCTATTAAAGACATTCCAGGCTCTAAACCCATATAAAGTAACGAAAGTTCAGCTGAACGTCGTTCAATAGGATCAGAATAAGATTCTAAATGCGGTATTGTGTCATTAATAGATATAACTTGACTAGGATTAGTCCCCCAAGTAACTTGAGGTGACAAGTTAGATATGTCAATATTAAATTCTTGATCAAAAATTGCACCTGTATCAGATTTTAAAGTTTTCCAATAATCTATTGCTAAATTCCAATTTTTTCCTTTAGGGACATATTTTCGATTACATAAATATGAAAAAGTTACCGAATCTGGAGCAATAATTCCAGATTTAGCACCCATTTCAATAGACATATTACATAATGTCATTCTACTTTCCATACTTAATTTAGAAACAATTTCACCAGAAAACTCAATAACATATCCTAAACCTCGAGATACTCCTAATTGTTTAATTACAAATAATATAATATCTTTAGCCGTAATACCTATATCAATATCTCCATTAATCTTTATATGCATACTTTTTAAACGATTTTGTTTTAACGTTTGAGTAGCTAAAACGTGTTCGACTTCCGAAGTACCAATTCCGAAAGCTAGCGCTCCAAACGCTCCATGAGTAGAAGTATGCGAATCTCCACATACAATAGTCATACCAGGCAAAGTAATGCCTTGCTCTGGACCAATTACATGAACAATTCCTTGATGTGGATGATTTAAATCAAATAATTTAATATTAAATTTTGTACAATTTTTTATTAATGCTTCCATTTGTTTTTTTGCCAATAAACCAGAACTATCAATATTTCGATCTATTGTTGAAACATTATGATCCATAGTAGCAAAAGTTTTTTTAGGTTGTCTTACTACTCTATTTTTAGAACACAATGAAAAAAAAGCTTGAGGGGATGTAACTTCATGTACTAAATGTAAATCAATATATAATATTGGCGATTGACTTTTTTCTTCATAAACAATATGTGAATCATATAATTTTTGATATAATGTTTTTTTCATATTTTATGTATTCTATTAGCTAATATTTCAGCAATAATGTCACCCATAGAACTAGTATTAATAAATTTATTATTCTCTGAAATGTCTTGAGTTCGATAACCTAACTTTAAAGTTTTATTTACTGCCCAATCAATCAAATCTGCTACATCATAAAGCTTAAAACTATATCGCATCATCATTCCAATTGAAAGAATTAGTGCTATAGGATTAGCAATATTTTTTCCTTTAATATCCGGTGCAGAGCCCCCAGCAGGTTCATATAAACCAAAATTTTTGTCATTTAAACTAGCAGAAGGTAATAATCCTATAGATCCAGTAATTGCTGCACATTCATCAGAAAGTATGTCTCCAAATAGATTAGAACATAAAAGTACATCAAATTGACTCGGATTTTTAATAATTTGCATAGCAGCATTATCAACATACAAATGTGATAATTTTACTTGAGAATATTGAGTAGATATTCTATTAACTATTTTTCTCCAAAACATAGAACTTTCTAATACATTAGCTTTGTCTATTGAAGTAACTTTGCATCTTCGAGTTAACGCTAAATCAAAAGCCATATGTGCTATTCTTTCTATCTCAAATTGATAATATACCTCAGTGTCAAACGCACAATTCAAAGACTTTGATACCTTACTACCTTTAGGATCACCAAAATATATTCCTCCAGTTAACTCCCGAACACATAAAATATCACAACCTAAATTACTAATTCTAGATTTTAAAGGAGATAATTTTTCTAATCCAGAATATATTCTTGCTAATCTCAAATTTGAAAATAAATTAAAATACTTTCTCAAAGGTAATAACGCTCCTCTTTCCGGTTGTAAATGAGATGGTAAATCTTCCCATTTAGGTCCACCGATAGAACCAAAAAGAATCGCATGAGAATCTCTGCAACCTTGCAATGTTTTTTTAGGTAAAGCAACACCATATTTATCTATTGCAACTCCACCTACATCAAATTCTTGTGTCATAATATTTAACGATAATTTAGATTTTAAAATTCTTAAAATCTTATATCCTTCTCTCATAATTTCTGGGCCAATTCCATCACCAGGCAAAACTGCTATTTTGTAATTTCGTTTCATAAGTTATTATTTTAAGTCACAAAAAATATTTTAAAAAAATAAACATTTTAATTATACCCACTTAATAATGTTTATATTGTTTATAAAAATAAACTTTAAAAAATTAAAATTTTTATAATTTTAAATACAAAAATTCATAAATGTTGAAATCTAAACATTACTAATTGTACTATTTTAGAAAAGTTAAAAAATTCAAATTTTAACTGTTTAATCACACCTATCCCAAAAAAACATTACGAATTCAATAAAATACTAATATAATACCAAAATATCTACTATTACTTAAAAACATTTACCATTGACGTTATGTATTATATATATAATAATGACATTAATACAATGAATTATCATTATAATAATACTTTACAAAATAAAAATTAAATAACACATTTATAATTACTAAATATTTTAAATTAAATAATATCAATATATTTTAAAACAATTGATTATGAAAAATATACAAAAAAATATAAAAAAACTTAAACAAAAAATTACTAACATAAGCAAAAAATTTAAAATTAATACTCAAAAAATAAAATTACTAGCAGTAAGTAAAAATCGTTCAGTTAATGACATAAAAAAAGCCATATTATGCGGGCAAAACTCTTTTGGAGAAAACTATGTTCAAGAAAGTCAACCAAAAATAAAATTATTTAATAACATAGAATGGCACTACATAGGGCAAATACAATCCAACAAAGCACATATAATAGCAAAGAATTTTAGTTGGTGTCATACTATCACAAATAAAAAAACTGCTGTATTATTAAATAAGTATCGTCCGTATTCATTACCTAAATTAAATACATTAATACAAATAAACATCAGAGATAACACTATCAACATAGACGATGATATAGAAACCATAAAACAATTAGCAAAAACTATAAATAGTTTAGATAACTTAAATTTACGCGGAATTATGGCTATGCCATATTTTAAAAATACATATTTAGAACAAATTCAATCATACAAATATATACATTTATACTTTGACATTCTAAAAAAAAAATATACATATATTGATACAGTATCACTCGGGACGAGTCATGACATTCAAGCAGCACTATATTCTGGTAGCACATTACTAAGAATTGGTTCATCTATTTTTGATGTCTGAAATTAGTAGATCAACATAATAATAAATATCAAAACGAAAAATAATTAAATTACCTACTTTTAAAAACATTTAAAACTTTTAATAACTAAAACTAATTTATTATAACCAAAATGAAACTATTAGGTCTTTACATTAACATACCATGGCCTACAAAAAGATATAAATATCATGATTTTAAATTTCCAGAATATAAAAAAAAAATTAATGAAAAAAAATACATTCATCATCTACTTCAAGACCTTAAAAAAGACAGCTTATTAGTTCCAAATAGAACAATTAATACAATTTTCATTGGAGGAATAGCCCCAAATTTTTTTAAACTTACTTCAATAAAATATTTATTAAAAAAAATCAAAAATATTATACCTATCTCTAAAAATGCAGAAAACACTATCGAATTTCATATTAGTAAACTCAGCGAAAAAAAAATCTTTTATTACAAAAAATTTGGAATAAATAGATTTTCCATAAGAATTCAAACTTTTGACCAAAAAAAATTTAATTCACTAAGTAAAGTCCATATTTCAAAAAACATACTACACAAAATAAAAAAAATTAATATAGAAAAATTTAAAAATATAAATCTAGATTTAATATATGGATTACCCAAACAATCGTTACAAGAAGCTCTATTAGATTTAAAAACAGCTATTAGTTTAAAACCAAATCATATTTCTTGGTGCGAATTTTATATTGAAAAAAATAACAATAATTACAAAAATTTATCTAAATCATGCAATTTAAATATAATTTGGAAAATATTTTTACAAGGCGAAAAATTACTTAAAAAATCAGGATATAAAAAATATGAAATATCATCATACTCAAAAACTAACTATCAATGCTTGCATAACTTAAACTATTGGAAATTTGGAGATTATTTAGGAATTGGTTGTAATGCTCATGGAAAAATAACACAAAAAAATGGAAAAATAATTAAAACTATTAAAAATAAAAACCTAAAAAAATTTATGAATGGAAAATATACTTATAAAAATCATATTATATCTAAAAAAAATTTATCACTAGAATTTTTTATGAACCGATTGCGACTAAATACACCCATATATCGCAAAGATTTTAAAAAATATACTTATATTTCTGAATTTTATATTAAAAACGAAATAAAGCAAGCAATTGAACAAAATTACCTAATCGAAACAAAAAAATATTGGAAAATGACATCAAAAGGCATTCAATTTCTCGATTCATTATTAGAAATATTTATTACATAAATTAACATATTTTAAATTATTTAAAAAAAAATAAAATTTTAATAATTTATAAAATAATTTTTGCTAAAATTACTTTAGCATTATAAATAATTATAAAAAATTACTATTATTAAATATAGATTTAAATTTTAAATTAAAAATTTTGTTTCCTAAAACAAGTCCTTTTTTTTCAAACTTTGTCACTAAACGATAATCTGATCTAATAACATAATCTCCTGTATTAGATAAATTTATATATCCTTTAATATTTTCAATAATATTAAGAATACTTTTAGCATATATTTGACAATCTGTAGCTATATTAAGATATCCTCCAAACACCAATTTTTTTAATATGACTTCCAATAATTCCTTCGTAATAATTCTCCTTTTATGATGGCGCCTTTTAGGCCAAGGATCTGGAAAAAGAATGTAAACTTCAGATAAACTATTATTTGAAATCATATAAGAAATCACTTCTACTGCATCATAAAAAATGACTTTCACATTTGGTAAATTATACTTGTGTATATATCGTAAGCAAGACAAAATACTAGGAATATAAACTTCAATACCCAGAAAATTACTAAACAAATTTTTTCTAGCCATATTAATTAAAAATTCACCAGTTCCAAAACCAATTTCTAATATTACTGGATATTCATTATTAAAAATAAAATTAAAATTTACATATGAACAACTAAAATCTATACCATATTTTAATAAATAATTTTTCAAGAACTGACGCTTATTTTGTGTTAACTTCCTATTTCTAGATACAAAACTACGAACTCGACGCATTATCATATTATTTATATTATACTTTAAATAAAAATACATCTAATATTAGAGTTATTCTTTAAAATATTTAAAATATTTATACAACAACAATAACTCTACAAAAATTCACTTTAATATATGAACTATAAAATTAAATATACTAACTGTTTTAATACTATATTAAACCTTATACATACTCTTATATAAAACAACAATTATATGACGACTTTAGTTTTTTATCAAACAATTTTAAATTGGTATCACCATTTTGGAAGAAAAACATTACCATGGCAAATAAAAAAAAACCCATACAAAACATGGATTTCAGAAATAATGCTACAACAGACGCAAGTAAAAACAGTTATTCCTTATTATTGTAAGTTTATAAAAAGATTTCCTAATATTGACACTTTATCAGATTCTCCATTAGATTCTATTTTAAATCTTTGGAGTGGATTAGGATATTACACCAGAGCTAGAAACATCTATAAAACAGCTAAAATTCTTAAACAAAAATTTAATGGCATATTTCCAAATAGTTACGCTGAAATTATCAAACTACCAGGAATCGGAAAATCAACAGCAGGAGCTATACTATCTTTTGGATTTAATTTATATTCTTGTATCCTAGATGGGAATATTAAAAGAGTGCTTATACGTTATTATTCTATAAATATTAATAATAAATATATTGAAAAACTACTATGGAAAACAATAGAATCCATTACGCCTATATATCATACTAATAAATTTAACCAAGCTTTAATAGATATAGGAGCACTAATTTGTCTAAAATCTAATCCAAAATGTAATATTTGTCCATTGAAATCAACATGCAAATCTTATTTAAATAACAAATTATTCCAAATAAACTGTAAAAAAAACAAAAAACATATTATTCCTAAAACAAAATACTGGTTTTTAATACTACAATATAAAAATTACATCTTTTTAGAAAAACGGCAAAATCTTGGAATATGGAAAAAATTATTTTGTTTCCCTCAATTCATACGTCAAAATGATATATTATCTTGGATACAAAAAAATAATACAAAAATAAAAAAAATAAATATATTAAATGAATTTAAACATAAACTGTCGCATTTAACATTATATATTAATCCAATATGGATTATAATTAATAAAATATCAATTTTTTCAAACAATAATAAAACTATTTGGTATAATTTAAATAATCCACAATGTATTGGTTTACCTACACCAGTAACAAAAATAATTACTAAAATAAAAAAGTTTAATACACATCATGAATAAGAAAAATGATATCAATCGAAAAATTTTTTGTAATTTTTTCAAAAAGTACGAAGAAGGTTTAACATATATACCCTATCCAGGATTATTAGGGCATAAAATTTATAATGAAATTTCTAAACTAGCTTGGAACAAATGGATATTACAACAAACAATCATTATCAACGAAAAAAAAATGAATATGCTAAATAAAAATGATCAAAAAAAAATAGAAAATTATATGATCAAATTCTTATTTAAAAATAAACAACAACTTTAATAATGATACTTATTTGTAATAAGTATTTAAATCATTAAATATTAAAAGTATTAACAAGAATAATTAAAATATGAACTTAAAAAATTATATCATAATATTTGATTCAAGTTTAGGCGGATTATCTATTTACAAACAAATAAAAAAAAAATTTCCGTACATGAACTATATTTATGTATGCGATAATAAAAATTTTCCATATGGAGAAAAAGACGAAATTTTTATTCTAAAAAGGAGTATAAAAATAATTTCCACTATAACAAAAAAAATTACTACCATATTAGTCATATTAGCTTGCAATACAATCACTGTTACGAGCTTAACAACATTAAAAAATTTTTTTAATTTTCCAATTATTGGGGTTATTCCTAATTTAAATAAAGCAAGAAAAATCACAAAAAATAATATAATAGGATTACTTGGCACAAAAATAACAATTCATCATTATTATATCCAAAATCATATTTCACTATTTGTTCCAAAATACAAAATAAAACTATTAGCCAATAATACCTTAGTTAAAATAGCAGAACAAAAAATTAAAAATCAATTAATTTCAACTAAAAATATTAAATTTATTTTAGAACCATTATTAAAAAAACATAATATGCCAGATACCCTAATACTAGGATGTACACATTTTTCATTTTTAAAAGAAGAAATAAAAAAAATTTTTCCAAAAAAAATTCAAATTATTGATTCAAAAGTACATATTCCAAAAAATATAAGCACAATACTTGCACGTAATCTTAAAACTACTAACAATAACATAGCTTTTTTCTCTAAAAAAATAATAACTACTAAAACTATACATTATCTATTAAAAAAATATAATTTTAAAAAAATTAAAGAATTAAATACATGAGTTAATTAAAAAAATTAACATAAAATCTATACCTTATAAAATAATTTATAAAAATGTTAATTAGTAAATATACTTTTCAAAAAATTTTTTCTTGTATATTTAACATATTCAAATAGTTCTTCAAGTAATTGGACATTGCGAACGTGATTTTTGTACTTAACTATTAATTTCAAAATTTTATTCTCATACTTTTGAATATTAGCATAACTAAAAATATTTAAATAACGTTGAATCCAAAAATATTTTTCAGAATAATCTAACATATCAGGACGATAACGCGCTAGAAATAAAATAAACAACTGATTAATCCTATTATCGTACTTCATAAAATTTATCTTTATTCGTTTAGGTAAAGTGCTATGTATATTTTTTATAACATTGTTATCAATATAACTAAAAAAAGAATTATACATTTTTAAATCTACATTAGAACCATTATATTTTGGTGCCTCAGCAATAGAACACAAAAATTTCTTCAATTTTTTTTTTAAAAAAATGTTCTTACGTAATAAGACTAAATTATTTTGGAACAACTTATAATTAATTCTTAAACGTATTCTATCTTTCATACGAATAACATTCGTAGGTATTAAAATAGGACAACGATTAACATATATAAACCTAATTCCCATTAAAAAAATTTCTTTGTAATTAACATTTAAAATACTGTTTCTTTTAAAAAAATTTAATATTTTTTGTACGTCCTGAGATAAATCTATACTCACAAGTATATTAGAATTAATCGGGTGCCATAAAATCGGGACAATATAACTTATATAACGATTAACTACTCCAAAAAAACGAGATATATACACAATTGGATTTAAACTATTTACATCAATTAAAGTTAATATGGCTTTTTTTGTTCTATATTTAAAAAAAAAGTTAAATAATTTAGGCTTTTTTTGTTTAATTAACTTTGCGATATTCATAGTTGCATATACATCACTAGAAGCATTATGTGCTACATTATGAACAATGTTATTTGCTAATGAAATATCAGATAATCTAAGACTAACTGAATTATCTTCATTACGCGGCCAATTTATTCCCTCTGGTCTTAAAACATAACAAGCTCGTAACAAATCTAACATATCCCATCTGGAATTTCCATTCTTCCAACTCCATTCATAAGAATTTAAAAAATTTCGATAAAAAATGTTTCTAGTAAATTCATCATCAAAATAAATATTATTATATCCAATAATACAAGTATCAGATTTCATAAATAAACTATAAATTTTTTTAGCGAACTCAAATTCATTAACACCAAATAATGAAGTATATTTTGGAGAAATACCAGTAATCAAAACTGATTCTGGATCTGGCAAATAATCTACAGAAGGATAACAAAAAATTTCTTGAATAGAACCAATGATATTAAAATCAATATCAGTTTGAATACACGAAAATTGAGATGGTTTGTCTAACGCAGGATTTTTTCCAAAAGTTTCATAGTCATAAAATAAAAACGTTAATGAAGTATTTTTTTGTATGTCCATTATTACCAAAAATGTTACAAAAGTTTTTATTTAAAACAAATTATACTTTATGCTAAAAATATAACTAAAAATATATAGTTATCAATAAAAACACATGTTTTATATCATCTCTCCCCTGACTGGATTCGAACCAGTGACATACGGATTAACAGTCCGCCGTTCTACCAACTGAACTACAGAGGAAGGTAAATTATCTTACCAAAAAAAAAAATGTATGTCAAATGAAAATAAAATACAATTAAAAAATTATATATTTATATATAAAAATATTATGAAATATAAAATTAAACTTAAAATTTTTTAAAAATAAGTAAAACTTATGTAGATTAGATAATAAATTTAATTTATACTAATACTCAGTAAATATCGAAATTTCGGCCTCTTAGCTCAGTGGTAAGAGCAGGCGACTCATAATCGCTTGGTCGCTGGTTCAAATCCAGCAGGGGCCACTAAAATTTTCATTTACAAAAATAAAATTATTTATTAAATATAATATTTTACATTAAAAAACACATTTGATATTAGCATGCTTAATTACATTTTATTTAATTAAAAATTTTAGGATATAAAGTGTGTAAATGGAAAATACAATTTCTTGATTTTTGCCTTGAAAAAAAAGTATTAAAATTTGGAAAATTTCAGTTAAAATCTGGAAAATGCAGTCCTTATTACTTTAATTCAGGTTTATTTAACACAGGAAACGACCTTCAAAAACTGGGATATTTTTATGCAAAAACTATAATAGAATCAAATTTAGATTATAAAGCTATCTTCGGAGTAGCATACAAAGGAATACCCATAGTCATATCAACTGCTATAGCTTTAAGAAAATATTTTAACATAAATATACCATATTGTTTTAATAGAAAAGAATTAAAAAAACATGGAGAAAAAGGAAATTTTATAGGACAAAAACTAACAGGAAAAATAATTTTGTTAGACGATGTAATGACTTCTGGTTTTTCTATAAACGATACAATAAATTTTATCCACTCGCATGCTAATACTAAAATATCAGGAATAATAATAGCTTTAGATAGAACGAGAAACATAAATAATAAAAAAAATATTCAAAAAAACATAGAAAAAAAATACAATTTAAAAATATTTTCTATAATTAGCATCCTAGATATAATCAATTATTTTAAAAAAAAGAAACATTTACACATATATCTAAAATACATTATATAGAACATAACAATACTTATACTTTTACTTAACTCCAGAATGTCCAAAACCCTGTACCTTTCTCTCTGTATCTACCACAAAATTTGTTACTATTTCAAAAATAGGACGAATAATTGGGATAAAAACTATTTGCGCTATTCTCATACCCACTTTAACACTAAAATTTCTACTACCACGATTCCACAATGATACCATGACTTGCCCTTGATAATCCGAATCAATTAACCCTACTAAATTTCCTAATACAATCCCTTGAACATGACCTAGTCCTGACCTTGGTAAAATAATAGCAGTAATATAAGGATCATCAATATAAACAGCTATTCCTGTAGGAATTAAAACAGTTTCGTTAGGCAACAAAATAATAGAATCTTTTATACAAGCTCTTAGATCTAAACCTGATGATCCCGAAGTCGCATAACTTGGTAAAGAAAACTGAGTTCCTATTCGATCATCTAAAATTTTTATTTTTATCTTTTTCATTTTTATACTTTTCTTAAATAAACATATACTTATATTAAAACACAACATTAATAATCTTACTTCTATAATACCCACATAAAAACATGGGTACAATAAAAAATCTATATAAAAACGCCGTATCAAAAATCATGTGCATTTATTCATGCAAAACTATTATGCATCTATTATTTTTACAAAAATGTAAAAACATTTTTATTAACATGTCCTAATATACCAATTTTATGAGCAGTAAAATATTTTATATTTAAATCTAAGATATAAAACAAACTACAATTATTACCATCAACATAAAATAACACTAATGCATCAATTCAGATAAAATTTTAATAATTACTAAACTCTAAAAATACAACTTTGACCCCTATTTTTTCATATACCTCTTAACACACCATACTCCTTTGCTATTAATCAAATAATATAAAAAATACATTTAAAATATTTAGTCACCCATACTCAAAAACGTACTTTAAATCATATTGTTAATATTAATTAAATATCTTGAAATTATCGTTTTTAACTTTATTTCTGAAATAGACATTACATCAATATTTAATTCTAAAATGTCCTAAGAAAACAAGCAAAACATCAATATTAATTAATTGAATTATTAAAATTAATTTAAAATATGTATCTAACTAAAATTTTATAAATTTTTAAAATTTAACATAAAAAAACCTACTTTCTTTTTAACAATCTTTAATATTTTCAAATACTTATTTTATGAAATCACTAAATAAATTTTATACATATATTTTATTATACATAACAACTACTTTATTGATCAATATACTAAGAATTATCTCAGCAATTTAAAAAAAACATACTTAAATTATTTATTTGTTGCTTCAAACACATTTAGCAAAATAATAATATTATATTTAAAATTCTACACTCAAGTAAAATTACTTATCTTTATCTTGAGATACTATATTTATTTCAACAGTTATAGAAACACTATGATGGGGTTTAAAAATTACTTTATGTTGACCAACATGTTTCAATGCTCCATTTAAAAAGTAAATCTCATGTTTTTTTATTTTAATATTACTTAATTCAGACAATTTTTTTGCAATATCTCTTGAACCTACAGAACCAAACAATTTTCCTTCAATACCAACTTGAGCAGGAATAACTATTGATTTAATATTCTTTATTTTTTCACATTTAGTTTTAGCAATAGATATTTTCTTAATTAGTTCTCTTTCTAGTTCTTCTTTTTTATTTATTTCAAATTTAATATTATCTTTAGTTGCAAAAATTGCTTTTCCATAAGGTATCAAAAAATTTCTAGCATATCCTGATTTTACAAACAAAATATCACCCTTATTACCTAAATTATCTAATTTTTCCAAAAGAATTATTTGCATAAATTATATTTCCGATATATAAAATGTAACTATACGTCAATTACTGATGTTGATCTGTATATGGTAATAACGAAAGATATCGTGCACGTTTAATAGCCCGAGCTAATTGACGTTGATATCGCGCACTTGTTCCAGTAATTCTGCTAGGAACAATTTTTCCACTTTCTGTAATATAATTTTTTAACATAGATAAATCTTTATAATCTATTTCTTTGATTTTTTCAACAGTAAAACGACAAAATTTTCGACGACGAAAATAACGAACCATAACCTTAATCCTATAACATAAAAATTACATTTATCGTGCAGTTTATTTAAAAATAATTAATTTCACAGAAACATACATTATATCTATATATTAAAAATCTTAATTTTTTAAAACCTAAATCAAGAGACAACAACACGATCCTTTTTATCTAATTTATCCTCTTTACTTTTTAACATAGGTGATATTTCCGTAACTGATTTTTTTACATGCATAATAATATTTCTTATAACTAAATCATCATATCGAAATGTATTTGACAAGTCTTGTATACAATTAGAAGGTACTTCTATATTCATTAAAAAGTAATGTGCTTTATGTAATTTGTTTATAGAATAAGCAAGTTGACGTCTACCCCAATCTTCTAATCTATGTATCCTTCCTTTATAACCAATAACTAATTTTTTAAATTTTTCAATCATTATTGGAAGTTTTTCACTACAATCCGGATGTATGAGAAGTATTATTTCATAATGACGCACTAATATAACTCCTTATTAATAACTAAAACTATACATGAAATATTCGAATGAATATAAAAAAAACATATACAATATCTGAATCTTAATAAATAAATATAAATTAAAATTTAATGCTATGTTCGCATATTTTATAATATCATAAGTGTGACAATAAATTGTATACTAATTATTCGATATATTAAACTACAAAAACTTTATATGACAACTAGTAAATACATATAAATTATTTAAAAACTATCAATTTAATACATTTATTTAATTTGGTATATAAATGTTTTTATTTCATAATTAAAACTTAAATATTATTATATATATTTAAATATAAAAATAAACTAATATGATAAGTGTATTAATTTACTTTTAATGTTTAACATAAAATATTTTAAAAAAATACATCTATGTTAATACATAATTCAATATACCTTGCTTTAAAATCATATTTTAAACATTAAAAACTGTTTATAAAACTAAATATCTATAAACCAACCTACAAAAAAAATTTAATATAAAACAAAACTATAACTAATTTACATTAAAATTAACTTTTATAACAAAATACATCCTAAATAATATTAGAGCTTCAAACTTTAAAATACTTATTTAAATAACATTTAAACCTATTAATTATATATTTATCAATTTCGAATAATAATATCTTGTCTATCTGGACCAGTAGAAATAATATACACAGGTACTTTAATCAACTCTTCAATTCGATGTATATATTTTTTTGCAAGTTTGGGTAACTCATCGAACTCTGTTATTCCCCTCGTATTTTGTTTCCAACCTAAAAAAGTTTCATATACAGGTTTAATTTTATCCCAATCATTACGACAAAATGGCACACTATCCCACTTTTTATTTTTAACACCTTTTAAGTGATAACTTGTACAAATTAATATTTTTTCTAAATTATCTAATATATCTAACTTAGTTAAACAAATTTTTGTAATAGAATTTATAGAAATAACTCTTCGTAATAACACAATATCTAGCCAACCAGTTCGACGTCTTCGACCCGTAGTAGCCCCAAATTCATTTCCAAAACGACAAAAATATGCATCTAATTCTCCGAACAACTCAGTAGGAAACGGTCCATTTCCCACTCGGGTAGAATAAGCTTTCACAACTCCATATATATCACCTAAATTTTTAATACCAACACCTGCACCACTACATACACTCCCAGATACACTACTTGAAGAAGTAACATAGGGATAGATACCATGATCGATATCCAATAACGTTCCCTGTGCTCCCTCGAAAATTATTGATTTATTATCATTTATCGCGTTATTTAATAAATCAGGAATATCATTAATCATACTTATAATAACGTCTGAAACTTTCAACAAATTGCTAAAAATCTCTTTGAAACTAACTTTTTCAGTATGATAAAAATTAGTAAATTGATGATTATAAAAATTAACATTTTCTTCTAATTTACGAGAAAAAAAAGAAAGATCTAACAAATCACCTACGCATAGACCACGCCTAGCAACTTTATCTTCGTAAGCTGGACCAATACCACATCCAGTTGTTCCAATAAAATTACGATACTTTTGTTTTTCCCTTGCTAAATCCATAAAAACATGATATGGAAATATTAAATTACACGATTCTGATATAAAAATTCGTTTTCGAATACATAAATTTTCTGCTTCTAATAATTTAATTTCATTAATAAAAGATTGAGGTTCTAATACTACTCCATTTGCTATTATCGAAATAATATTATTATGCAGTATTCCTGATGGTAAAACATGTAAAACAATTTTTTTGTTATCCACTACTAAAGTATGACCTGCGTTATGCCCACCTTGATAACGGACAACATAATCTGCATGCGTAGCCAAAAAATCAACTATTTTACCTTTTCCTTCATCACCCCATTGCATTCCAATTACAACAATATTTACGCTCATTACCTAATTATCACCTATTTGCTTTGAATATACATTAAACACTTTCCATCATATAAACTTAAACTTCTACTACACTATTTTATATACATATAACGCAAAAATGAACTATTATTTTCATTGACTACTATTAAATTCTGATTTTTTTTCTTGAAAATATTCTCATACGCCTGAAGACTTCGAATAAAACTAAAAAATTCAGGTTCTTGACTAAAAGCATCCGAAAATAACTTTGCCACTAATGCTTCACCTTCACTTTTAATTATTAAAGCACTACGTTGTGCTTTTGATAAAATTTTAACCACTTCATAATTAGCTCTCAATTTAAGTTCTTCAGCTTGTTTATCACCCATCAATCTATAATGTTTAGCTATAGCTCTATACTCAGAATTTATACGACTACATATTAAACTAAAAAAATCTTCTGAAACACTAATTTTTCCAATACGCACATCTAAAATTTGAACACCTATTTCAGACAAATCACTAATACTTTGCAACAAATTATTTTCTTGATTAATATTTTGATTAGAAGTTCCGTTAATCGCTTTTTTAAAAATTACATTTTTATAATTAATTTTACTACTTGCATTTAACGAATATTTTATATTTGAAGTTAACTGATCCTTAACATTAAAAATAATTTCTTTAATATTTAAATGAGAAATTTGAGCACGTAATCGATTATTAAACTTCTGTTTTATTAACGTTTCAGCATAGTAAATATTATCTTCTCCAGTAGATAAATAATAACGACAAAAATCATTAATCTTCCAATTTATGTAAGTATTTAAAACTAAATTTTTATTATCTTTAGTAAGTACGCTATCTAACCTATTATCTATAGTTTGAATTTTAGAATTAAATATTTTAACTGATTCAATAAAAGGTAATTTAATATGCAACCCTGGCTTATAAACCAAAACATGATGATTATCATCATATGAAATTTTTCCAAATCTTAATATAATACCTCGCTGGCCTTCTTTAATTATAAAAAAACATGTAAAAAAATAAATTACTACTACAATAAGAATTATTAATATTACTTTTCTCATTTATTATTCTCTTCCTATTCTCAAATAATCTTTTCTAAATGAGTTTAATTTACGTTGATTTATAATATTGTTTGAACTAATCAATAAATTATTACTATTAACATGATCAATACTCTTTACATGAGAAGAAGAGACTGTATTTAACATAGAACTATGTTTATTACTGTTGGAATGAGACTGAGTTAATGAATTATAATTGTTTTTAAGAAATAAATCATTTAACGAAAACAAAAAAAAGTTATTATCACTGTTAGTTAATACCTTCCTGGTATGGCTAAAAATTTTTTCCATGCAGTCAAAATATAATTGTATAGTGGTTATTTTCTTTGAAGATTTATAAATTGGTAAAATTTTTAAAAATTTAAAAATTATTCCTTGAGCGTTAAGTATTGTTCGCAACCTATCAGACTTAGCTTCTATTAAAATCTTTTTCGCATTATAAAAGGCTTGAGACTTAATTTCATTAGAATATATTCTTGCCTCATTAAGAGATTGTTTTTTACTTTCTATTGCAGAAAAAATATCTTCAAAAGCTAATTTTACTGCTTGAGGAAGATACAGCGTCCTAAAATTTATATCTGAAATAACTATTCCCATATGATATGGTTTAATTATTTTTTGAATATTTACTTTAATATCGTTTTTGGCTAATAACGAAAATTCGTTTTTTAAAAAAATATCTATGTTAGAACGACTAATTACACTACGTAATGCACTATTTATCGATTGACGTAAACAATTATCAGGATTCGTTACTGAAAATAAATATTTCTTAGGATCAACAATACGATATTGAACAGTCATATTTACTTGAACAAAATGTTCGCTATAAGTTAATATAGTCCCAGAAGTATTTATTTCTCTTACAGTTGAAACGTCAATCGGAATGACTTTTTGAATTAAAATAGGTTTCCAATGTAATCCAGGATTCGCTAAATAACTAAATTTTCCAAAACAAGTAACAACACCATATTCAGATTCTTGAATAAAATAAAAACCACTACCTATAAGAAATATTATAGTAGTAAAAATAATCATTGTTATTAAATTTTTAAAATATTTAAATGATCCAGACTCACTAAAGAATATTTTCTTCTTTCGTTTTAAAAAATTTACCAAACATTCTATTTCTAAAAACAAATATAATTTACTTTTTTTGTTCTCATCAAAATTTTTAAGTTTTTTATCTTTTTTGTTCCAAGGATCTTTATCTTTTTCGCTATCACTTGGCTCATTCCAGGCCATATTTTTCTCCATATCTTATTCCTAATTCTAACAAATAATATTCATAAAATTTTAAATTCATATTTAAATCATACTATTATAAATACATTATTATGCTAGAATCATCACTTTTATAACTACTCATATTGAAATTAATTATAACTACGAACAACAAAACTAAACAATATTAATTCTATCAACATTTATATATTGAAACAAACATACAAAATATCAATTTTTCACTAAAAACAATACTTTTCTAAATTAACATTGAATAAATAAACTTACATATACATCTTATTTTACACAAAAATATTAGCATTAATAACACTAATTATCTTAGTAATTAAATTTTTTAACGTATCACTACTACTCAAAACATTCAATTTTTTCCAATTATTTAACCAAGTTAATTGAGATTTGACTAATCGTTTTGTAGCTTTTAATGATTCGCATATCATATCGTCGTAAGTCAAATTATGCATAAAATAATCCCACATTTGACGATAACCTACACATCGAATAGATGGCAAATTTTTATGTAAATCCCCTCGATTAAACAATTTTTTTACTTCATATTCAAAACCACAAGACAACATTTTTTTGAAACGTATAGTAATTTTGTTAAACAACCATTCTTTACTTTCAGGCATTAGTGAAAATTGAACAATGTTATATGGAGAAACAAAGTTTTTTAACCGACACAACTCAGTTAAAGTTTTCCCCGAAATAAAAAAAACTTCTAAAGCTCGTAAAACCCTTTGAACGTCATTAAAATGAATGCGTTCCGCTGATATAGGATCAATTGACTTTAATTGATTAAATAAAAAAAATTTAGATTTTTTTTGTAATAACGTTAATAAATATTTTCGAATGTTATCATTTGATGATGGTAAATTAGATAATCCACCAGTTAATAAAATTTTAAAATAAAACATAGTACCACCAACTAATAAAGGTACTTTATTTATTGAATGAATATAATCAATTATTTTTAAGATGTCTTTATAAAACTCACCTACTGAATAAGTTTGCAATGGATCTCTAATATTTACTAAAAAATGAGGATATTTCAATAATTCCATATTAGAAGGTTTTGCTGTTCCAATATCCATTCCACGATAAATTAAAGCTGAATCAACACTCACTAACTCTATTGGTAAAATATCTTTTAATGTCATTGCAAGTAAACTTTTATTACAAGCAGTTGGACCCATCAAAAATATAACCAAAGGTTTTTTAAGTTTTTCAAATTTTTCAAACTTTACTATCATTCTTAAAAAAATTCACCGTAGAATCAAAATTAATAGGCTGTAAAATATACGATATCACATTTAATTCCAAGATACTTTTATAATATTTTTCACATTCTGATATAACTGACAAAACTTGTAAATGATCCCAATATTTAACTAATATTTTGCTATGATTCATAATTGTAGTTACTAGCCGCGATAAACTCATTTCACGTTTTATTTTGAAAAAATATAATATTTCTGATATAATAATACCCAGATTAGTATCATCAATCATAAATGGTATAGAATTTAGTTCTGCATATTTTAACGTAATGTTAAAATTTAATCCTACATGAGATAAAATTTCATAAAAACGTAAAAAAAAATGATATTCTGTGTTATTTTTAAAAAAATAAAAATATTTTTTACGTAATTTTTTTATTAATAACCCATTTTTAACTCCAAATTTTAATTTTAGTTCACAAATCAATGATTTAGCTCTCGGCAAAAAAAATAAAAACAATTCATCATTTTTTTCAATTAATAAATAAAAATTTTTTATTACCATCAATACATTACCAAATATAGTATTAAGATAATCTTTACATTTAAATCTCTTAAACTTTAACTCTGTCTCTATAATACTAACATTGTCCAAATTAAACAGTTTTTGAGGTATACTATACGAATTTTCTTGAACAATACAACTTGTAATATCTAAATTACTCTGAAAATTGTAATTCAAATTATTTTTTTTTTTATTATTTGAAATATTTTTAATAATTTTAGTACAATCTTTTTTCAAGATACATTCTTTTTTTAAAGAATATAAAATAGCTTGGCATATAAACACATGAATTAAACGAATGTTAATAATCTTTATTATTTTTTTTGCCGGATGAATATTAACATCTAATTCATTGCAATTTAATTTCAAATACAAAATATATGATACGCTATATTGATAATGATTAATTTCAGATACAGCTTGATATACTGCATGATGAACAGACCGATTTAAAATAATACGTCCATTAATATAAAAATACTGAAACTTTTTTTTTGAAGTATGATAAGAACCTAATAAATATAACCAACCAGTAATTTTCATAGTATTTAAAAAATAGTCTACCGGTACAACTTTAATAACAGAAGACAAACCATAAATTGCATTGAGCATGTTTATATTACAAAAATCAATATTACAATTATCATAATATCTAATTAACTTATCATTATGTCTTAAAGATACACTAAGCTTGTTATTAGACAAAGATAAGCTACGAACAATTTCATCTATTCTCAAAAATTCTGAATATTCAGATTTAATAGTTTTTTGTCTTACTGGTCTATTAAAAAATAAATCTAGAACCGTACATATTGTTCCTTTGTTATGTACTACTAATTTTGGAACTGAAATAACGCCAAACCCATCTGAATATATACTCCATCCTACCTTCTTTGACGATATATTACAAGACGATAATATAATTCGAGATACCGCACTAATGCTAGCTAAAGCTTCTCCACGAAATCCAAGAGTAGTAATATTATTTAAATCACATACAGAATAAATTTTGCTAGTGGCATGATGTAACAATGATGCTTTTAAATCAGATTTATCTATTCCACAACCATTGTCTTTAACAACAATTGATTGCAATCCACCTTTTTTTATCTCAATATGAATGCACGTAGCACTTGAATCGATGCTATTTTCCATTAATTCTTTTACAACAGATGCTGGATTACATATTACTTCTCCAGCAGAAATATAACTAGATGTAGACAATGGCAAAATTTTAATAAACATAAAACTCTCGAATATGACATCTATCACATCACAAAAAATATAAATATTTTTTTATAAAACAATATAAAAAACATCATTGCAAAAATTATTTTAACAATATTCATTAAATATTTACTTTCATAAAAATATTAAAATAAATACTAATTTCAGATATTATTAACAATGAAGAATCTAAACTACTAATTTTCGACAAAACATATTTAATTCCTTTATTAATAATCATATTTCGAAGTTTTTTTGCTTCAATATCTTTTTCATCGATATAACACAATGCTGCAGCAATTCCTTTCATTAAATTTGCATTAGGTAAATTATATTTAATTGTATCTATCAAAGGACTAATCAATCTGTCATCTTTTTTCAATTTTTGCAAAGGATTTCGTCCTACTCTTTTCAAACTATCAGTTAAATAAATGTTTTTAAATCTAGATAAAATTTTCAAAATATAATTTTTATGTTCGGAATCAGTAAAAAAATTATATTTTCTTATTAATACCATCCCACTTTCTTTCATAGCTCCATAAACAATATTAAATATCAACGGATCTAAAATTGCCTGATATATATTTTTATACCCTATTAACAAACCCAAATATGCAGCAATTGCGTGACCAGTATTTAAAGTAAATAACTTTCTTTCAAAAAACGCATCTAAATGATTACTATATATCATTCCAATTATATTAGGACGATCATGTTTAAATTGTGTGCAATCAACTATCCACTCACTAAATTTTTCTACTTTAACTGACAAATTAATATCATCACTATTGTTTTTATCATTTGGACACACAATTTTATCTACTACTGAATCTACAAAACTAATATTTTTATCTAAATACTTATGATAAATGCCTGGTAATAAAATTTTAATATTTTCTTTTAGTTTAGATGCACAACGAAAAACATTCTCACATGCAATAATAGTAAGAAAAACAAAATCATTAGTTTCTATTTTATATCGAATTAATTTTTCAAAAAATACTACTAATGAATTAATAGCATGAACACCTACCGATATTGTAATTACATTTATTTTTGCTATTTTAAAATAAATATTCGGATCATTTATATAAATAGCTTTAACTTTTTTTACTGTCGTTATGTAACTAAAATTATTTCCTACTACCGTTATATCATATTTCTGATGTCGATTAATAGCATCAACAATAGCTTGATTATTATCTACAAATGTTAAATTAAATCCAGATTTCAGTAATAGTGGACCAATGAAACCACGTCCTATATTTCCTGCACCAAAATGTAGAGCATTCATAAAAATTTCCAAATATAAAAGTTAACAAAACATTAACAAATAAAAACCTTTGTAATTTTAACAAAATAATATCAACTATTAATTATAACTAATATAATAATAATTTATGTTTTTAAATGTTTTTTCTTGAAAAAAGATATAATACATCATCAATATTTTTTGTAATAGATAAACTTTTAATAACGTCATTATTATCCAGTATATTCGTAATATTACTAACAACAGGAATATGCTCATTATTACGTGCTGCAACACCAATAACCAAATGTGCAATGTCTTCAGGATCATCTCCAAATAATATCCCATTAGGAAATTGACAAAATATTATACCAGTATTTAAGATAAAATCTTTAGATTGTATAGTACCATGGGGTAACGCAATAGATTCTCCCAACCATGTAGACATCATTTTTTCACGTTCTAACATAGCTTCAATATATTCTTCTTTAACATATCCTTGATTTACTAATTGGCGTCCGATAAAACGAATTACCTCTTCCTTAGAAGAAGCTATTTGGCCTAAAAAAATATTTTCTTTAGTAAGACTAAAAACATTTTTTTTTGAACTAAAATTATTTTGATTCCGTACCGAAAAATCTAAAATACTGCTATTATTATCTAAATTATTTTCAACTAAATATTTAGATAATTCATTATAAAATGCATTATCTAAAAAACTATTTAAAGACAAATGTTTAGCATTAGAATTTCTTTTTCGAGCTCTATCAGTAAGACTATAATGCGTAATAATTAAATCTACACCAAAATTTGGTATGCTATCAATAGCAGCATTCGATACTGTTATATTAAAAATATTTAAATCATGTATTTTGTTTCTTAAAATTCCAGCAGCAACAGCGCTAGAACCCATTCCTGCATCACATGCAAAAATAATATTTCGTATGCATTTATGACTATCTAAAGAACTTTTAATACATGTTCGATTTTTCTGAAAACTAGAATTAATTAGAAAATTATCTTTTTCAATTTTTGTATTAGAACCTTTTACATAGTGATTTCGATTACTAATCTTTAATAACATGCAAGATACTAAAAAAGAAACCAAAAAAGAAATAATTATTGCTAATAAATTAATTACATACAAACCTTTAGGCGTCATAGCCAATATAGAAATTATTGATCCAGGAGACGCTGCTGAAATAAGACCTCCACGTAATACTATCAATATAAAAATCCCTGTTATGCTGCCTAAAATCAATGCAAGTATTAATCTTGGATTTTTTAAAACATAAGGGAAATATATTTCATGAATACCTCCAAATAATTGAATGACTATGGCTTCCTTTAGAGATTTTTTAATATTATCACAACCAAAAAAAAACCAGGCCATCAAAACACCAATACCAGGTCCAGGATTTGACTCAATAAGAAAAAAAATAGATTTATTAAATTTAACTACTTCCTGTATTCCTAACGGAAATAATACACCATGATTTATAACATTATTTAAAAAAAATATTTTAGCTGGTTCAATCAGTATTGCTATAAACGGTAATAAATGATTATTAATCATTAAATTAACAACATACCCTAAAAAACAAGATAACTTTTCAATCATTGGACCTATACACAAAAACGATATGAACAACAACAAAACACCAAGTATGCCAACTGAGAAATTGTTAACTAACATTTCAAAACCACTTTTAACTTTATACTTACTAATTTTATCAAAATAATAAGTAATCCAACCTCCTATAGGACCAATAATCATAGCTCCTAATAACATAGGAATAGCAGTACTAATAATAGCTCCAACTACTGCTATACTACCTACTATAGCTCCCCTTTTACCATTAATTAAATAACCTCCGGTGTTCGCGATTAAAATAGGAAAAAGGTACACACTTATAGGAGATAAAACTTTTTCTAAAGTTTGATTAGGACACCATCCAGATTTTATAAATAACCCACTAATAATTCCCCATGCAATAAAAACACTAATATTTGGCATTATCATAGCACTTAAAAAACGACCAAGATTCTGCACTTTAACCGTCATAGGCACAGACATACTTTTCTTTCCTTATTTTTAATTTAAACTATTTTAAAATTTTTTATTGAAATTATCTTAAAAAACATTTAAAAATAGTTATAAACTAAAATTATTATGTTTTAATTTTAGCATTTAAAATATTTTAAAATACAAATAACAAAATACCAAACTAGTAATATTTTAAGCAACAAGTCATATCATTAATAGAACAGAAAAACTACAATTAAAACACAAGACTGTTTTTAAAATTATTAAGTAATATAGAATAAAATTTTGTTAAAATTATTTAAAATAACACAAGGTAATAAAAATAAATTAATAAATTTCTTGACTAAACTATCTGAATACATTAAAAAAAACTAAAAATCTTAAAACACTCAAGCTATAACATCTTGATAAAATTAAAACAAAAAACTAAAAAAAATAAAAAACTTACAATTTTACTTTAAATATTATATTATCAATGATATAAACATTAACTAAAATAGAAACAATTAATCACCATCTAATTTGTATAAAAATAAAAAATTAAACTCATGTATTATTACTATGAATTTTATAAAAATTAATTAATCCATTTGTAGACGAATCATATTCATAATTTTTGCTACCTGTTGTGTTCATATTTAAAAATATTTCTTTAGCTAATAATTTTCCTAGCTCAACACCCCATTGATCAAAAGAAAAAATATTAAATATAACTCCTTGCGTAAATACTTTATGTTCATATAAAGCAATCAATATACCTAAATTATAAGGATTTAATTGATCTAACACAATTGAATTACTAGGTTGATTACCTTTGCATACTTTATGAAATGAAATAGATGATAATCTTTCATCAAAAGTTTTTTTATCATTAATATGAACATTACATTTTTGATTAAATTTTCCAAACGCCAAAGCTTGCGTTTGTGCAAAAAAATGAGATAATAAATACTTATGATGATCTTTAAAAGGATGTTTAGGAATAATTGAAATAATAAAGTCAGAAGGTATTAATTTAGTACCTTGATGCAACAATTGATAAAAAGCATGCTGACCGTTAGTACCTGGTTCTCCCCAAATAATTGGACCAGTTTGCCAATTTACAAATTCTCCGCTTCTACAAATATTTTTTCCGTTAGATTCCATATTCATTTGTTGTAAAAAAGAAGAAAAATAATTCATATTCCAATCATAGAAAAATATTGCTTCTGTTTCTGACTTAAAAAAATTATTATACCAAACACCAATTAATGCTAGTAATACTGGGATATTATTATCAAATTTAGTATGTAAATAATGCTGATCCATCATATATGCACCATCTAACAGTTGTTCAAAATTTTTGAAACCAACAGCTAAAACAATAGATAATCCCACAGAAGACCACAATGAAAATCTACCTCCAACCCAATCCCAAAACAAAAAAATATTTTTATATCTAATACCAAAGTTCATAGCCTCTTGAGCATTTGTAGTAACAGCAATAAAATGCTGATCTAAAAATTCATTTTTATTAACAGCATTTAACATCCATTTTTTTGCAGTATTTGCATTTACAATTGTTTCCTGTGTAGTAAATGTTTTAGATACAATTATAAATAAAGTGGATTCTGGGTTAAGTTTTTTTAATACATTAAAAATATTCGCCCCATCAACGTTAGAAACAAAATGAATATTAAGATGATTTCTATAAGAATTTAGTGCTTTTATTACCATTTTAGGACCTAAATCTGATCCACCAATACCAATATTAACTATATCTGTAATATATTTTCCAGTATATCCTAACCATTTTCGATTAATAACTAAATTAGAAAAATGTTTCATTTTTTCTAATACTTTATTTATATCGAACATAATATTGCAACCATTATGAATGATTGAACTATTACTACGATTTCTTAACGCTGTATGCAAAACAGCACGATTTTCTGTTTCATTAATTATTTTTCCGCTAAACATAGATTTAATGGAATTATTTAAATCCATTTCATTAGCTAATTTTAGCAATAATTTAATGGTAAAACTAGTAATTCTGTTTTTTGAATAATCCACTAAAATTCTATTATCAAATTTTAGTGAAAATTTTTTAAATCTATTTTTATCTTTTTTAAATAATTCTTTTATATGAAAACTTTTTATTTCATAAAAATGATTTTGTAACATTTTCCAAGATTCTGTATTATTAGGATTAATTTTTTTCATATAGTAATGTTCTTTTATTTTGTATTACAATTCACAATTGTTAACATTTTTATAAAAATTTTACGAAAATAAAAATTTTTAAAAATCTCTTCTGCAATTAATAATTATTAACAAATATATAATCTATATTTAAAATATAAAATTAGCCAGATTCATAATTAACATGAATTTAAAAAAATATATTTTAAATGAATTCTTAAATCCACATTTACAAACATATACAACAAAAATCGTTATTAATTTAGATAAACTATTTCATAGTTATTATAAATATAAATAAACCAAAAATTTCTAATTACTAAAAAAATACATCCATTACATAAAAATTAATTAGTTAGTTAAAATAATTTAATATTTAAAATAATATATTTAAAAAATTATTTTGTTTTAAATACGTAAAAATTTTTATAAAATTATTTTTTAAAAAGATAGAATCTCTATTTACTAAAAATTTTATTCTTAATGCCAAAAACTATTTTTCTGATTGTATAACAAAAAACATAAAATAATGTAATATGAATTAAACATTTTTATAACACAAAACAAAACATATACTAAAATTATAATCATTGATTTAATATAAATAAGATACAAAATAATTTAACTTAATCAATCAATTAATATAATTATGTAAAGAAAACATACAATAAAATATTCACATGAGCAAAACATGAATACTGACATAAAAAATTTAATATGGATTGATTTGGAAATGACTGGATTAAATCCAAATATACATAAAATCATTGAAATTGCTACCTTGATAACAGATAAAAATTTAAAAATTTTATCTTATGGGCCAGTAATTGCTATTTATCAAAATAATCATCAATTAAGTTTTATGGATCCATGGAACAATAAAATGCATACAAAAAATGGACTAATCACTCGAATTAAAAATAGCTTATACACCGAACATTTAGCAGAAATAAAAACAATTACTTTCTTGAAAAAATGGGTACCAAAAAATACTTCTCCTATGTGCGGAAATAGTATAAGTACTGATAGACAATTTTTATTTAAATACATGCCAACTTTAGAAAAGTACTTTCACTATAGACAAATTGATGTCAGTACTATCAAAGAATTAGCATTACGTTGGAAACCTAAAATATATAATAAACTTAAAAAAAAAACACTCATCAAGCATTAAACGACCTATATGAATCAGTTTGCGAGTTATTATTTTATCGAAAAAATTTTTTTAAAACATAAAATATTCACACCTAAAATATAAACTAAAATACTAATTAAAACTTGCAAAAAAAAAAAAAATGTATATAATTAATTATATTTTTATGCGGGAATAGCTCAGTTGGTAGAGTACAACCTTGCCAAGGTTGGGGTCGCGAGTTCAAATCTCGTTTCCCGCTGAATAGAAATAATCTAAAAATTAGTAAATACCTTAAAAAAATATACAAAACATATACTTTACTTAAATTAAAATTAAATGAGCAAAAGTAAAATAGGTCAAAACTTATGCTTGAACGCATACTACATATAGTAATCATGTTAGTATTCTTATTTATATCACAATATTCCCTAGGAAGACAAAAATATTTGAATACTATTCACCCTCTTTGTCATCTAAAAAACAAAAAAAATTCGTCTAATATTTACTACCCTTCTAAAAAAATATTCTTTTTTTTTGCGAACCAAAACCTAGTTTTAAACTGATATATAAAAAAAATTTTCTAAATTCTAAATTTAAAAAACTAAACAAACAGTTTTCAAATTCACTAAATTTGTATAGAACAAAATTTATTTTGACTCATTATATATCTAATAAAAGTAAAAAAAAAACAAAAAAATTATCATTGCTATTGACGCAGGACACGGAGGACAAGATCCAGGCGCAATTGGAAAAAATAAATTTCAAGAAAAAAATATCACTTTATCGATAGCAAAAAAATTAACAAAATTATTAAATCATACTAATTTTTTTAAAGCTGTAATGATCAGACGTGGAAATTATTTTTTATCAGTTTTTAAAAGAACACAAATAGCCGAAAAATATCATGCTAATTTATTAATCTCAATTCATGCTAATTCATCAAAAAACAGAAAAATATCAGGAGTGTCTATATGGGTTCTTCCTAAGAATGTTCATAATACTCGCATTCAAAAACATAAATTAAATAAAAAAACCAAGAATATACACAAAAAAATAAATACTAAAACCTCAAAATTTAAAAATTTCTATGAAATAGAATACGATTTAGCCAAAATAATCATACAAGAATTACGAAAAGTCTCAACTTTAAATCAAAAAAAACCAAAATATGCAAAATTTGGTATTCTTAAATTTTCTCAATTTCCATCAATATTAGTCGAAACGGGTTTTATAAGTAATCCAATAGAAGAACAACACTTGAACAAAAAATTTTATCAAAACCTTATTTCAAAATCTATATCTATAGCTTTAAAAAAATATTTTCTAAAACGCATAAAACAATACAACTAACGTTAAAATTTTTTATTTCTATAATACACACTTTAATTAAATAACATAAACATTTATTAAAATAAAAACTAAATATAAACGCTAAATAAAACATTTAAAAAAAAATATATTTAAGTATACGTTTACTTTTAAAAATCAATCATTCCACTACGTCATTAAACTATATTTTTAGAAACACACAAGAGTTTAAAAACAATTAAATAAAATTTAAAAACCTTGTTTTTAAAAAAAAAGTAATATATTTAGTATAAACTAATGACTGGAAATATTAAATCTTTTATGAAATTTTTCTATACGTCCACCAGTATCAGACGTTCGTTGTTGACCTGTATAAAAAGGATGACATTTGGAACACACATCAACATTTATATTTTTACTTAAAGTAGAAAAAATATTTATATTATTCCCGCAAGAACACGTTACGTTTATCTTAAAATAATCAGGATGAATTTTTTTTTTCATATAACCTTTAAAATTAAATAAATATATATTTTATAAATTAAATAATTTACTTCAAACAGTAATATATTAGCATTAACATTAAAAATATGATATCACTAAATTTAAATAAAACAAAGCATAAAAATTTAAAATTTTAGAACATTTTAGAACTTTATTAAAATTTTTTTAAACATAAAATTAATTTATTAAAAAATACTAATCAATTTTAATTACTATTAATAATACTAAAATTTTTATTTTTAATAATAAATAGTTAAACATACTATTATTTTAATAGACTTAAAATCTTAATGTATTATTATACATAACATATAAAATACTATTTTAACCAAATAATAATGATAAATAAAGATTTTGTTCTAAATAAAAACGATTTTAAATATACTTTTCCTGAAAAATATCATAAACCAAAAAAAAAATTACTAAAATAGTAATTATATTTATAATATTTTTGCTATTTACATTATGTATTAAATTAATACTAAAAAAAACAATATCGCATAAAAATATTAAAAATAATGCACGTACATTTATTTCAACAGATTCAGCCATTTACTTACTTAAAAAACCTCAAGAACAATACTTTTTTTTCAAAAAATATAAAATAAATTACAATATTAAAAAACTAAAAACTTAATAATACATAAAATTAAAAAAATCTTTTCAATAATTATTTCAAAGACATAATGTATTAAAATTACGTTTGAATCAACAAAATTCACGATAAAAATAATTATTAATATGATAGTATAAAAAAGTAAAATTATATATTTAATAGTTAAATGTACTTTATACACAATTAATTTTATATAAATAACTTATTGAATGTTTACGTTCATACATAACGATTATATCATACTGAAATTATATATATTTGTAGTTTAATATAAAAAGGATCAAATCTGTGACAACTATTCTAAGCGTTCGTTTAAACAAACAAGTAGTAATTGGAGGTGATGGGCAAGCTACATTAGGAAATACTATCATTAAAAGTAATGTTAAAAAAGTAAGAACTCTTTATAATAATAAAGTTATTGCTGGATTTGCCGGAGGAACAGCAGATGCATTTACTTTGTTTGAATTATTTGAAAAAAAATTATTAATGTATCAGGGACAATTGCAACGTTCAGCTATTGAATTAGCAAAAGATTGGAGAACTGATAAAATACTACGAAAACTTGAAGCATTATTAGCAGTTGCTGATAAAGAAACTTCATTAATTGTTACTGGAAATGGTGACGTAATTCAACCTGAAAACAATCTTATGGCAATCGGATCTGGAGGTTCTTATGCGCAAGCAGCAGCAATAGCAATGATAGAAAACACTTCTCTCACTGCAAAACAAATCGTAGAAAAAGCATTAAAAATTACTTCTGGAATTTGCATATATACTAATAATATTTTTACCATCAAAGAATTAACTTCAGAAAAGTAAGGATAAAACTCCATGTCTGAAATGACTCCTCGCGAAATAGTCAAAGAACTTGATCGATTTATAATTGGTCAAAAAAAAGCAAAACGCGCTGTAGCTATTGCCTTACGAAATCGCTGGCGTCGCATGAAACTTAACAAAGAACTAAGATATGAAATAACACCAAAAAACATTCTTATGATAGGTCCCACAGGCGTAGGAAAAACTGAAATTGCTAGACGCTTAGCAAAATTAGCTAAAGCACCTTTTATTAAAGTAGAAGCAACGAAATTTACTGAAATAGGATATGTTGGAAAAGAAGTAGATTCAATTATTAGAGATTTAACCGATTCAGCCATAAAAATGATTAAAAGTACAGCTATAAAAAAAAATAAAAAAAGAGCTAAAGAACTAGCAGAAGAAAGAATATTAGATGTTTTAGTACCTACAATTAAAAATAACTGGAAAAAAACAAATACTAATAACAATTCTGAAGCAACTCTTCAAATTTTTAGAAAAAAATTACGAGAAGGAACACTAGATGATAAAGAAATCGAAATAAATGTCGCAGTTACTCCTATGGGAATCGAAATTATGGCACCTCCAGGAATGGAAGAACTCACTAATCAATTACAATCATTATTTCAAAATCTAACTGGAAATAAAAGAAATATTAAAAAATTAAAAATTAAAGATGCTATGAAATTATTGATTGAAGAAGAAGCAGCTAAACTAATTAATCTAGAAGAATTAAAAAAAGAAGCTATTTATGCTGTTGAACAACATGGAATTGTATTCATTGATGAAATAGATAAAATATGCAGAAACCACGGTTCTTCTGGACCTGATATTTCGCGAGAAGGCGTTCAACGAGATTTGCTTCCTTTAATCGAAGGTTGTACAGTATCAACTAAACATGGTATGGTGAAAACTGATCATATTTTATTTATTGCATCTGGAGCATTTCAAGTTTCTACACCTTCAGATCTTATTCCAGAATTACAAGGACGCCTTCCAATTAGAGTAGAGTTACAAGCCTTAACAATAAACGACTTTGAATTAATTCTAACAGAACCAAAAGCTTCAGTTACAATGCAATACCAAGCCTTGCTTAAAACAGAAAAAGTAAAAATTAATTTCACTAAAGAAGGTATACGACATATTGCCGAAGCAGCATGGAAAGTTAATGAATCTATGGAAAATATTGGTGCAAGAAGACTACATACTGTGCTAGAACGTCTAATGGAAGATATATCTTTTCACGCAAGCGATCATCGTAATGAAATAACTATTACCATTGATGAAAAATATGTTCAAAAACACTTAGATAAATTAATATCTAATGAAGATCTCAGTCGCTTTATATTGTAAATATTATTTTAAAATATTTCACAATACAATAATAAAATCTTTCCTATCTTTAGAATAAAGACAGGAAAGATTTAAAAAACTTCCTGTTTAAATAAAACTAAATTTTACTTACATATATTATTTACAAAAACACATTTAAAATCTATAATTTATTATCAATACACAATTATAAAATTTATTATTAAATAACTACACTACTTCAAAAAAATTATTTAACTAATATTACTTTATTAATTATATTGAGCCTGTTAATAATTATTTATTTTAAATTCCATATATATTAAATAATCTTAAACTTTTATCTAAATTAATAATTTTAAATGTTAAATTTTAACATTGCAAATTAGTTTTCAAAATATTCCTTAAAACTACATAATAATTATTCATTTACCATAAATTATTATATGTTTTAATTAAAAATTAATAACACATAAAAACTAATTTAAAAAGAAAAAATGATTTTATATTTTAGTCCATTGTATTACTCTTTGTAAAAATTCAGTACCTCGAGTAGTTAATATAGATTCCGGATGAAATTGAAATCCACAAATCTTTTCGTAATCATTTCTAACAGCCATTACCATATTATTAAAATGTGCATTTACAACTAACATGTTTGGGATATTACTGCAAATTAAAGAATGATATCGCGCTACAGGTAATGGATTAGACATACCCAAAAACATAGCCTTATTATCATGATTAATTAACGATGCTTGACCATGTAATATTTCACCTGAATACCCTACATGCCCTCCATACATTTTAACTATAGCCTGATGTCCTAAACAAATTCCAATAATAGGCAATTTTCCTTTTAGTTCCATTAACAATTGCGGCATGCAACCTGCATTATCTGGATTTCCTGGCCCTGGCGACAATATTAAAATAGGATTAATCATTTTAGATAACTTTTTTAAAATAATATTTTTTCTAACTGTATTTCGATAAACAAATACTTGATGAAAATTTGAACGCAATTGATCAACTAAATTATATGTAAATGAATCAATATTATCCAATAAAAGTATATTACCCATCACAAATACTCTATCTGACAAGAATGCGAATTAGCTATAGCTTGAATAACTGCTTTAGCTTTATTTTTACTCTCATCTGATTCCAATTGAGGTACAGAATCCAATACTATTCCAGCTCCAGCTTGAATAGTTGCTATTTTATTTTCAACATACGCAGAACGAATTACAATACAAGTATCTAACATACCTAAACCAGTGAAATATCCTATCGCGCCTCCATAACTCCCCCTCTTTTCGCCTTCAATTTCTGAAATTAATTCCATAGCTCGCACTTTAGGAGCACCAGTTAGTGTCCCCATATTCATGCATGCTTGATATGCATGTAAAAAATCTAAATCAAAACGCAATTTTCCAATAACTCTTGATACTAAATGCATGACATGCGAATAACGATCAACTCTAATTAAATCTGCTACATGACGTGTTCCTGGTTCGCAAATTTTAGCTAAATCATTGCGAGCTAAATCTACTAACATTAGATGTTCAGCCAACTCTTTATTATTGGTCCGCATTTCTAATTCTATCCGATTATCTAAATCTAAATCCAACGATCCATCAGATCGTCTACCTCGAGGTCTAGTACCAGCGATAGGATATATTTCAATTTGCCTAGAATTTATATCATATTTTAAAGCACTTTCAGGAGAAGCTCCAAACAAAGTAAACTTTCGATCTTGCATAAAAAACATATATGGACTAGGATTATTTTTTTTTAAAACTTCATATGAAGACAATGGATTCACACAAGAAAGATAAAATTTTCTCGATGGTACTACTTGAAAAATTTCTCCTTGTAAAATAAATTTTTTTACATTAACAATAATTTTATTGTATTCTTCGTCTGTTTTATTACACCATAATTTCATGTTTTTTAGCGTATCAAATTTTATAGGGCACAAATTTTTAGATAATTTATTTTTCAAAATTTCTAATCTATCCTTTAACCTCTTTTTTTCAAAATTATCATTAGTAAATGAAGTGACTTGAACGATAGATGTTTTATTTTTATGATCTAATATTAATAATGTTTCAGAAAGATAAAAACAAAAATCAGGACAGTGTTGATGAGTATTTAATATTGGTAAATTTTCAAAACTGGTAATTAAATCATACGAAAACAAACCTCCGAAAAACATAGATTTTGGGGCGAATTCGCTAAGATTTTTAACACTTTTAATTAAAAATCTTATTGCATCAAATACAGATAGTGACCGTAATCGCTGATCTTCATCTAAATACATAGATAAAATTGGAAATTTTATTTCTAATGGATTATTATCTGATAGTATAATAACATTTTTAGGTAATAAAGATTTAAAAACAGACAATAAATTAACACCATTTTTAGTTAATGCCTCTACAATAACTATTTGATTCAAAAATGAAATTTTTAATGCAGCATCTATAATCATCATACTCTCTAAATGATGCTTTTTATTAATTTCTGCGGATTCTAGTAATAATGTTTCTGATTTCTTTTTGCATATTTGATTAAAAATAGCAGTAGGATTTGGTTGATAACGAGTCTCTGTTAAAAATACATCTATACTTATTAGATTTTTTTTCATTATTATCTTTCCATGAATATTACATGTATCACATTTAAAACTTAAATAATTAATATTTGCTATACATCAATCATACCAATTTAATACAAAACTTTTTCAAAAAATGTAACGTATTTCAATATAAAACATTTAAAATTATTAATTGTATTCAAAAACATGTTATACTTTTTTGCGAGAACATTAAATAGATATATAAGTATACCTTGTATATTATTAATAAAAACATAAATTCTATTTTAAAAACAATTTCGAAACAAATTTTTAAAAACATTTAATGTTTTATAAAAACTTTAAATATAAACATGACTTAAAATAATAATTATTACAAAATTAAAAAAAAAATAATATTAACTAAGAATTTAGCTAATATAAAATAACACTTACAATTTTATTTAAACTTGTTATAACATTTTATGTCTACAGTTTTTGATTAATAAATACAATATATAAATGTTAAAATTATAACGTCTCCTATTATTAAGTAAAGGTTGTTTAAAAAGGCTTATAATATGAATACTTGGATAACAGCTAAAATTATTAAAATTAAAAAATGGAAAAATAACTTATTTAGCGTAATCGTTAACGCTCCAATATCCCCCTTTACTGCTGGACAATTTACTAAATTAGGTTATCAAAAAAAAAATGGAAAAATAATACAAAGAGCATATTCTTTTGTAAATGCTCCTCATGAAAAAAATTTAGAATTTTACATGGTCTTAATTAAAAATGGACAATTAACTACTAAACTCTACAATTTAAATAATACAGACCATATTCAAATTAAAAAAAAATCATATGGTTTTTTTACACTAAATGAAATTCCTACTTGCAAAATATTATGGATGTTTGCAACTGGAACAGGTATTGGTCCTTATTTATCAATGTTAAAATACCAAAAAAACACTGAAAAATTTCAAAAAATTGTATTGATACATGCTGTTCGTTATAGACATGATCTTACATATTTTAACGAAATAAACAATTTAAAAAATATTTATAATAAAAAACTATATACGCAATTTATAATAAGCAGAGAAAAAACTAATTTTTCACTTTCCGGAAGGATACCTCAATTGTTAAAAACAGAAGAACTAGAAAAACACATTAATTTATTTATTGAAAACAATACCTCACATGTTATGTTATGCGGAAATCCAGATATGGTAAAACAGACACAAAATTTTCTTATAAATAATAAAAACATGAAAAAACATCTTAGAAGAAAACCAGGACAAATTTCTAGCGAAAATTACTGGTAGTATTATATTAATTTTTTTTAGTATTATTACATTAATGGCACTAAAACTTACTTAACAACGCTCTATTGGAAAAGCAATAACTTCATTAATAGTTTTTAAATTTAAAGACAACATAATTAGCCTATCTAATCCAATAGCAATTCCAGAACAGGGAGGTAAGCCTCGCGATAAAGATTTTAAAAAAAATTGATCTACTTCTACTGAACAAATACCTTTATGTCTTCTTTGAATATTATTTAGTTTAAATCGTCTAATATGTTCTGCTTGATCTGTTAATTCATAAAAACCGTTTCCTAATTCCACACCTTTAAAAAATACTTCAAAACGATCCGATACTCTACTATCATTATCATTAATAGCAGCTAAAATTGCTTGATCAGCAGGATAGTGATAAACAAAAATCAATTTTTTATTATTCAGGTTAGGTTCTATTTTTAACGTAAATAATATTTCTAACAAAGTTGATATAGAATCACAATCAGAAATTAAATGATTAAATTTAAACTTATTAATTAAATCTAATAATTCTCTTTTTTTAGCTAACAAAGGGTCAATATTAAGATATTTTATAAATGCTCGTTGATAAGATATATATTTTACTTGAACAACTTTTAAACAAAAAACTAAAAATTTTTCTACTTTTTTCATAAAATCAAACATATTACAGTATGGCGAATACCACTCAAGCATAGTAAATTCGGGATTATGATATGGTCCTCCAAATTCATTATTCCGAAAACTACGACTAATCTGATAAATAGCACCAATATTTTGTACTAACAATCGTTTCATGTGATATTCTGGACTAGGTACTAACCACATTCTTTTTTTAGTAATTTGAAGCTTAGTCTTAAATGGAATAAAATTTACGTCTGTCACTGAATAATTCGACAAAATCGGGGTCTCTACTTCTAATATTCCCAAATTAAAAAAATAATTTCTAATTTCAAAAATAATCTTCGCACGCCTATGCAAATTTTTTAGTAATGCACTAGATTTCCATAAATAATTACAATTCATAAATTTTTCTCAATTATAAATAAAACTCAAAACCTTATAATTTATTTACACTAAAAAATCATCTTTTATATATTACACATAAAGCATATAACACAAATAATTGACTTTCTTAATAACAAAAATATCACCTCAAAAAAAAAAACAATATTATTTATATACTAAAATATTCTTATTATTTGATCATTATCCTAAAAATATAAAAACTATTCAAAATTATAATATTGTTTAATTATATTAATATTAAAACACTTAACAACTTTAACAACTAGCACAAATATAAATAAATTTCTTATTATAATTACATTACCAGTACTACATATATAATTTTATTTAAGAATAGATTTATAAAATCTCAAAATATTATAAAATTCCAAAAATATTACATTATTCTTATAAAAATGGAGTATATAAAATTAATCTATATACTCCACGTAAACAAAATGTTATTAAATGAAACAAAAACTCAATAATATAAATATCAGTTTTATAAAAATACATAAATAAAGCTAATGTAATTTTATAATATGTAAACTTTTAACCTACATCCTTATCTAAGGTAGTACGAATATTCTACATCTTCTGGAGATTTATCTTTTGACAATGTCATAGATACTTGTACTCCAAAAGCATTATATTTTTTATGATCTGATGTTTCATAAGATGATTCTAAATCCGCTTGACTAGTTGCAGTAAATTGAAATACACCATCTTCAACCTCATGCACTACGTAAGAAAATTGAGAATCCTTTGGTTTAAATTTCACTAAATCTGGATGTTCAGAAAACAATTCTATATATGGTTGAGAAAAAATTCCTTGATGTGAAAACGAAGAAATTAATTGTCTAGATGCTAAATCTGGAATAGCAGTTTTAAAATCATCTAACATAGTTTTTGGAGAATATTTAGATACCTGCTGACCATTAATTTGCAAAATAGAATGTTCACCTTCAAAAATAAAACTATCATCTAATCTAGAAGTATTTCGTAACGACATAAAACGATTGAAAAATTTTTTACCAGTAGACACTTGTTGATTATCACCGATAATTTTATTTAAACTTTTCCAATATGGTTTCGATATTTCATTACTCATTAATGATTGATGAATTTCTCTAGACACTCTATGTAAATTACTAGGAATACTACCTTCAAACTTTTTTTCCGTATTTTCCTCCCCTAAATCTAGAGTAGAACTATCACCACTGAAAAAATTAACTACTGCAGAAAATATACTTTTTCCAAAATCTACAGTATAATCAAACGCACTTTTTCCCATATCTCCAATAGCATCAACAGAATCACAAACAATATCTTTTCCAGTTTGATATGCTGAAACTCCAAAATCTTCTACTGATTTTGCAGCATTTGTAATAGAATCAAAACTAGGTAATAAATCCTTTAAAAAAGCATAAATGGGAGCAAAAAATTCAGAAACCCGCTGAAATATACTAGGTTGATTCACAGCTTCTTCACTAAACGAAAAATTACTACTGTTTTGCATTACTGGACCAACTTCAAAATCTATAAGTTGATTTGGAGGTAATTCAGCATATACAGCATTACCATCATTACTTCGCGTTTTATATTGCAATTTTACTATTTCATTTGAATCAATATCAGACAATACTGAATCATTCAAATTCTCGTTATTAAATTTATCATTCTGAATTAAAATGGCTTGAGGGTGTGTTTTTTTATTCACATCTACAAGTTGTACATTATCTACAACTGACATTGATGACATAATATTACGTCCTCTTTTTTATTAATTTTTCACTTTGTTTTCACTTTTTAGTTAAATCTTATGTTACTATATTATATGACATATACATTTAAAATTTAAGTCAAAAAAATAAATTAAATATTTATAAATCTAACCTAATATTTTAGATTTAAGTAAATAAAACTTAACATATTAGGAATACACAATACAATACTAATTTAAACCAAAATAATGTTTGTAAAGATATTACTACACTATCTATTTTAAAAAAATTATTATTTTAATTTGTATTAAACTATTTATTTAAATAGTTAACATTATATTTCTATTTTTTTAAAAAATTGATTACTAATGCTATCATAAAACTACTTTAAATTTAAATTTAAACAAATTTTATAACATATATAAATTTTAAAATATTAATTATTTAAAAATGTGATATATCAAGTATAATTTTAAAATAAAAATAATTGTTATTTTTATTTTAAAATTATTAACACTAACAATTTTACATTAACTACTTAATAAAAAGGAACAATTAACATATCAATATGTAACGAATTAATTATTTGACGTAGCGAAAAAACTATTTTACTCCAAAAGTCTTGATAATGTCCAAAAATAATTAAATCTATATTATACTTTTGTGTTACATCTAACAAACATGATGTCATATCTCCGTTTCCAATAAAAACTTTATGAACGGGAAAATAAATATAATTTTTTAAATTTTTTAACATATTATTAATATCTTGAAGCCGATATGATTGTATATTTCTAATGTCAACATCAATTAACCCCGTATAAGCATCAGAATAATCAGTATTTACATAAATTAAAGATATCTTAGCATCATTATGAAGATTAGATATAAAACTTGCCTTATGAATTAATGAATAACTGTCTGGAGACAAATCTATCATAACTAAAATATGTCTATAATTCATCATGATATTTCCTTAATACTAACAGTTTATATTTTAAAAATTTTTTAACAAACATACAAATGATTTAACGGTTATTTTAAATTTATTTTTAGATAAATACTAAATATTTGATTAGTTTAGTATTTATCTAAAAATATAAAATAATAATCTATATAAAAATTAATAATTAAAAATATTAATTAAAACATTTTAAACTAATCCAATACAAAAAACTAGCTAATAACATAGAAATAGGTATTGTTAATATCCAAATAATAATAGTTTTTTTAATTGTATTAATTCGCAAACCACTACGATTAACTAACATAGTTCCAACCAATGATGAAGACATAATATGAGTAGTTGAAACGGGTATTCCAGAACAACTAGCTAAACTAACCGAACACGCAGTTGTTAATTGTGCCGATATAGCCTGAGCATATGTTATATCTTGTGTACCTAACTTATTCTGAAACGTATTAGTAATACGGCGCCATCCTATTATCGTTCCAATAGATAATGATAATGCAATAAAAGTAACAACCCAATTAGGAGCATATTCAATTGTACTTAACAAATTCTTTTTCAAACAATAAAAAAAGTGTTTATCTTTAACCTGAACAATTGAAAAATGACTTAATACTTCCATAAAATTTCCTATACATAACAAAGATTGACGTAATTGATGACACTGAATAACGTTCAATTCTTTATAACTTGATATATTATGTAATAAATTCCGCATAAAATTAATAATAACCAATACATTATCATTTTTAGTATTATCTATATTTTTTAAAAACAATAACGGTTGAATAATTTCCTTAAACATAATGTTACTAACATTTTGTTTTATTAATGTTTGATTACGTAAGTAATATTTTTCAAAACTATCAATAGAAATCCTAGTATTTATTATATCATAAGTAGACGTATTTAAATTTATTAAATATTTCGATGGAAATATACAAATTAACACTAACATAATTAAACCAATTCCTTTTTGGCCATCATTCGCACCATGAAAATAACTTATTCCGAATGAAGATAATATTAATGTTATTTTAATCCATAATAATGATTGTTTTTTCTTTTGAATACGATAATACACCGGACTGATATTAATGCAATATTCTTTATATTTAGAATTATAATATTTTTTTAACAAAAAAACCAAACTGCCCGCTATTATCAACCCACATATTGGAGATAATATTAAAGATAAAAAAACATATATAATTTTATTAAAACTAATTAAACTTAAAATAGAAAAATTATTAATAAACGCATTAACAAAATTAATTCCAATAATTGATCCAATTAATGTATGCGAACTAGATGTAGGTAAACTTAAATACCAAGTACATAAATTCCACAATATAGCCGATAATAATATAGAAAAAATTGCTTTTAAACCACACGAAGTATTAATGTTTAACAATAAATTACTTGGTAATAAATAAATTATAGCATATGCAATACTCAATCCTCCAAAAAATACTCCCAAAAAATTCAATATTCCTGATATTAATATTGCCATTTTTTCGTTCATAGAACGCGTATAAATTATTAAGGCTATTGCATTAGCTGAGTCATGAAAACCATTAATTACTTCATAGATAAATATAAATAATAATGAAAAACATGAAAATACGACACTACTATTATAACAAAAAAAAGAAAAATAATATGACATAATCTTTAAACCACTTTTAAAGATATAGACTTAATACATTATCTATAACAAACTAAATAAAAAAACATAATATATTTTATTACCACAATACTAAAATACTAACTTAAATTTTATATTTTATACGAAATAATTATATTACACTATTAATTGTAATAATAAAAAAAATATAATTTACAAAATAAAGTTTATTAAAATGTATTAAGTTTAATAAAACGTGTAACATATCTTCATTTTTTTATATATTTTTATATTGCAATAATCTTATTGATAGTAAAATTCCAATACATAAAAATGTAATAATAAAAATTGAAATACCTAACCATTTTTCTGTAATCCAAAATATACCACTAAACGTTCCAAAAATACTAGATCCTAAATAATATGAAAATAAATAAATTGATGAAGTTGATCCTTTATTTATTTTTGAACATTGACTAATCCAAGTACTGGTAACAGAATGAGCAGCAAAAAATCCAGCGGCAAATAATGTCAATCCTACAATTATTAATAATACAATATTACATTGCGTAATTAAAACTCCAAAAATCATCATTGTTAAAGCTAATGTTAATATAACTCCTTTTCTATATCTTTCAATAAGTACACCTGCTTGAGGAGAACTATATACACCTATTAAATAAATAATCGATAACAAACCTATAGTTGTTTGACCCAAGAAAAAAGGCTGTGATATCAATCTATACCCAACATAATTAAATAGCGTAATAAAACTCCCCATTAATATACAACCCATAAAAAACAATTTTGATAAAACAGGATCCCTCCATTGAAATATAAAATAAAGAAGAATTTTTCGAAGATCTAAGGGTGAAGAACAAAAATTTTTTGATTTAGGTAATAAATACACGAACAAGACCGCAGATGTAAAAGCCAAAAAACTAATAAATTCTAAAGCTATGTTCCATGAAAAATACTCCGAAAACAAACTACTTAAAAATCTTCCCAAAAAACCGCCAATAGTATTTCCACTAATGTACAATCCTATTGAAAAAGATAAAACACTTGGATGCATTTCTTCACTGAGATAAGTCATAGCTACTGCAGCAACTCCACTGAGTGCTAATCCCGTCAACGCACGCATAAAAATAATACTTTCCCAACTATTCATATTAGAACAACAAAAGGTACAAAAAGAAGCTAAAAATAAAGAACTAGACATAACTACTTTTCGCCCTATTGAATCCGACAATGGACCTGTAAACAACATTCCAAATGCCATCATAGCTGTAGATGCTGACAAAGATAAACTACTTTGAGCTGGATTTAAAGAAAACTCTTTTGAAAATAAAAATAAAATAGGTTGTACACAATATAACGTAGAAAATGTCGAAAAACCAGCTAAAAAAAAAGCTATAGTAACTTCTGTAAATGCTTTAGTTCCTCTTTGTATATAATTCTTATTACTTGAATAAATTTTTAATTGCATGATATAATCTTTTATATAAAATATTTTATATTTGTTTGTCAAGAAATTTTCTATTAGTTAGCAATATATTCCTTGAGAATGTCATATACATTGAAACAATCTAATTAATAAATTAAAATTACACATAAAAAAATTTTTATTTAGATTTTTAGAGATATTATTACAAATAGAAATATCCATCATATACATGCACAGCTGGACCAGTCATATATAATTTTTCACTCCCACCTTTCCAATTAATTTTCAAAATTCCATTTAATAAATTTACTTGAACTTCATTAAATAATAACCCTTGTTGAATTCCCAAAGCTACAGAAGCACATGCTCCACTACCACAAGCAAGGGTTTCTCCAACACCCCGTTCATACACACGCAAAGCAATTTCATTTTTCGATAATACCTCTACAAAATTTACATTTATCCCTTCAGGAAATATTTTATGAGTAGATAAATAAAATCCTATTTTTTTAACAGGATACTTTTTTAAATTATTTACATAAATAATACAATGTGGGTTTCCTATTGATACAAGATCATAATTTATTATCTTATTAACAAACTTTATTGAATGTAATGAATTCTCTATAATATTTTCACCAAAAATATTTTTCAATTTAAAACACGGGACACCCATATCTACACACACGTTCCCATTATTTAATACATTCAAAATTAATGTTGTAGTATTTGTACTAACATATAATGTTCTTTTCTTAGTTAGTTTTTTTAATAATACAAATAATGCAAAACATCTCGCTCCATTACCACATTGAGAAACTTCAGTACCATTAGCATTAAAAATGCGATAGTGAAAATCTATATTTACATTTTTAGAATTTTCTACTAATAAAAGTTGATCAAAACCTATTCCAGTGTATCTATTAGATAAATTTTGAATTATATTGGACGTAACAGGAAAAGTTTTTTGCATCATAGCATTTATAATTATAAAATCATTTCCTAAACCATGCATTTTAGAAAATTTTATTTTAACACTTTTATGTACTACTTTTATATGCATATTCACTAAATAAATAATTTGTTTACTAATACATTTATAAACCTAGTGTACTATTATTACATAAAATTTCAATAATAAAATACTACCGAAATTTTATTATCAATAAAATAAGACTGAATTTATATTACTAAATGAATGTAGAAAGAAACACATATAATACTAAACTTTATTAATATAATCTTAAATATTCAATATTTAAAAAAAACATGCAGGACTAATAATGAAAAAAAACAATAGCAATCCATTAAAAATTAATGAATATCATACACTAGTAAATAAATTATTTTTACTTATTGAAGAAAACATTGATAAAAATCAAGAAAAATGTGACATTGATTGTGAATTACATCACAACATGCTAATAATTAATCTTAATAATACAAATCAAGTTATTATAAACAAACAAGAATCACTCAAACAAATTTGGTTAGCAACAAAAAAAAATGGATATCATTTTGAATACATAAATAAACAATGGATTTGTAATCGTACTAAAAAAGATTTTTGGAATGTATTGCAAGAATCTTGTGTATATCAAACTAATAAATGTATACAATTTTTAAAAAATATTTATTAAAAAACAACATTCTATTTTATAAAATCACTTCATTATTATAAAGAAAAAACTAAAAATATAATATCAAAACTTAAAAAACACGTTATTTATTTCGGCGAGAGAGGATTTGAACCTCTGACCTACTGGTCCCAAACCAGTTGCGCTACCAAACTGCGCTACTCGCCGATATAAAAATCATGCAAAAAACTTAGTTACCTTATTGGGTGGCTAATGGGACTTGAACCCATGACAACTGGAATCACAATCCAGGACTCTACCAACTGAGCTATAGCCACCATTAAAATAAACTTGTTAAACTTTTCTATATAAATATTTTGCGCTTGACAGGATTCGAACCTGAGGCCTCTACCTTCGGAGGGTAGCGCTCTATCCAACTGAGCTACAAGCGCATTTCGTCTTTATAATATTATAGATATTAAATTTATTTATCTACAATGTCTAGTTATTTTTACTTTAATATTAAAATTAAAATATTTTAAAAAAATAATTTTTACATTAAAGTAATAATTTTATTTTTCATGCTTAAACACATATTTTTACGAAAAAATTTACTAATCACCTTAAAATAAACATTGTATTATCATAAAAATTATTTAAATATATTAAGAATAAAAACATTTTGTATATTTTTTATGTAAAAATATATTACAATAAAAATTATTCTATAATTTTTAAGAACGTTTCATCATATCAAAAAATTCATTGTTTGTTTTTGTCATTGCTAATTTGTTTATTAGAAATTCCATTGCATCAATTTCGCTCATTGGATGAATAATTTTACGTAAAATCCACATCTTTTGCAATTCATCAGATTTAGTTAATAACTCTTCTTTTCGCGTTCCAGAACGATTATAATCAATTGCTGGAAATACTCGCTTTTCTGCTATTTTTCTAGACAAAGGTAATTCCATATTTCCAGTACCTTTAAATTCTTCATATATTACTTCGTCCATTTTTGAACCTGTATCAATTAAAGCAGTAGCTATAATTGTTAAACTACCTCCTTCTTCTACATTACGAGCTGCACCAAAAAAACGTTTAGGTCTATGCAAAGCATTGGCATCTACGCCTCCTGTTAGAACTTTTCCAGACGCTGGCACAACAGTATTGTACGCCCTTGCTAATCTAGTAATCGAATCTAACAATATAATTACATCCTTTTTATGCTCAACTAATCTCTTAGCTTTTTCAATAACCATTTCTGATACTTGTACATGACGAGAAGAAGGTTCATCAAATGTAGATGCTACCACTTCTCCTTTAACCAATCTGCGCATTTCAGTTACTTCTTCTGGTCTTTCATCAATCAACAATACCATTAATACGCAATCAGGATGATTATAAGCAATACTTTGAGCTATATTTTGTAACAACATAGTTTTACCGGCTTTAGGTGGGGCTACAATTAAACCACGTTGTCCTCTTCCAATAGGAGAAGCTAAATCTAATACTCGAGCTGTTAAATCTTCAGTAGATCCATTCCCTCGTTCCATCCTTAAACGAGAATTAGCATGTAAAGGCGTCAGATTTTCAAACAAAATTTTACTTCTAGCATTTTCAGGTTTATCATAATTAACTTTATTTACTTTTAATAACGCAAAATATCTTTCTCCTTCTTTTGGAGGACGAATTTTTCCAGAAATAGTATCACCTGTTCGTAAATTAAATCTTCTAATCTGACTTGGAGACACATATATATCATCTGGACCAGCTAGATATGAACTATCAGAAGAACGCAAAAAGCCAAATCCATCTTGTAGTATTTCCAAAACACCGTCCCCAAATATATCTTCTCCACTTTTAGCATGTTGTTTTAATATAGAAAAAATAATATCTTGTTTTCTCATACGAGCTAAATTTTCCAATCCTGCATTATCACCAAGAAAAATTAACTCAGAAACTGGTATATTTTTTAAAGCAGTAAGATTCATAATGATGGGTTCTTAATAAACTTAGAATAACTCTCGAAATGATTTTATATATAAAACATTAATTCAATCAATAAAAACATACATTTTTACATTACATAAAAAAAATTTATATACATACTATAATAATAATTTAAAATTAAACAATAAAAATATAAATTTTAAAAATAAAATTTGGAAAACATTTAATACTACCACAGTGGTAGTATTAAATCTATAATTTAAATAACATTTTATAATTTTCATAAATTTTTATATAACAAAACTTTATTTTAAATAAAGATTTAAAAAATCTTTTAACTGAACTTTAGATAATGCACCAACTTTAGTACCTACTAACTCACTATTTTTAAATAATAATAAAGCAGGAATACCTCTAATAGAATATTTAGGTGCAGTATTTGGATTTTTATCAATATTAATTTTTGTTACGATTAATTTATGTTCATATTCTTTAGCAATATCTTCTAAAATAGGAGCTAAAATTTTACATGGATTACACCACTCTGCCCAAAAATCTACCAATACTGCTTTTTTTGATTCTAAAATATACTGTTTAAAAATGCCATCAGTTAACTCTACTATACAATTAGTCATTTTTTCCTCTAAAATTAAATAATTTTGTCATTTTTAAAAATATAAAATGTTTTTACTAACATAGATCACAAAACAACTATATTATTTAAAACATTAAACATAATTTATTAAAAACAATAAATATATAACTTTATTAAATTTTAAATATTTATCGTAATAATTTCTTTTTTAACGATTTTTTGTATGCTTTAAATAAAAAATTATTTTTTTCATTTAAATTTAATATTTTACTTTTCTGCCATAATATATCAGATTGAGGTAATTCTCGCAAAAATCTACTCGGTTTAGTATTTATTACAACTCCATACTGACAACGCTGTATAGCATAACTTAAAAATAACTTTTTTTGAGCTCTAGTAATGCCTACATACGCTAATCTTCGTTCCTCATCAATGTTATTTTCCATAGTAGTATTTCGATAATATGGCAATACTCCTTCCTCTACACCTACAATAAAAACATATAAAAACTCTAATCCTTTTGACGCATGTAAAGTCATTAATTGAACATAATCGTTATTAATTACAATATCTTCATTGAGTGAATTCTGTAAAATAAACTCTGAAATAATATCAATTAAATACTTCATTACAAACTTCTTCGAATTCATAATTTTATATTTTAATTCATTAATTATCCAATTTAAAACTATCGAAATATTTTTAATACTAGCAACATATAATTTAGAAAATTTTAAACTTCTCATTAACCATTTTTCATATTTTATTGTCGCTACTAATTTTTCTAAAACCTCAATAGGATTTAATTGAATTTGATACGAAATAGTTTGAATTAAATAAACAAATTCTTGTAAACTTTTTAAATTATGAACAGGTAAAATAGATTCTAAACCAATGTCTAAACTAGCCATAAAAAAACTTTGATTTCTTTTTTTACTCCACTCTTTTAACTTCTGCAAAGTAACAGCACCGATTCCCCTTAACGGTCTATTTACTACTCTTAAAAACGCTGCATTGTCATCAGGATTAATTATCAAACGCAAATATGCTATTAAATCTTTAATTTCTGGTCTAGAGAAAAAAGATATATTAGCTAAAATTTTATATGGAATTTTAAATTTAATTAAAAATTTTTCAAATATTTTAACTTGATAATTACTCCTATACAAAATAGCATAATCTTTATATTGAGCATTATAATTAGATTTGTGCAACATCAATGTTTGCAATATTACTCTAGCTTCATCTTCTTCGTTCTTTGCTGATATTATTTCTACTATCGAACCATAATCTAAATTTGAAAATAATTTCTTATTAAAAAAATGCAAATTATTTGATATTAACGCATTAGCTACTTTTAAAATTCTTCCAGAAGAACGATAATTATGCTGCATGATAATAGTACGTAAATTAGGATAATCATGCTTTAAAGATTCAAAATTATGAATATTTGCACCTCTCCAAGAATAAATAGATTGATCGTCATCACCAACTAAAGTAAAATTAGACCTCTTACTGCTTAATAATTTAATTAATTTATATTGAATAAAATTTGTGTCCTGATATTCATCTACTAACAAATATTTAATTTTATCATTCCAACGTTCCCTAGATAACTTATTATCTCTCAACAATATTGTTGGTAAAAATATTAAATCATCAAAATCTAATATATTAGAAGACTTCAAATATGCATTATATAATTCGTAATAGCGAAAAAATTTAAATTCTATGCTAGAATTAGAAATTTTATTAACTTGATTTGGACATAATAACTTATTTTTCCAATTAGAAATTGATTGACGAATTTGACGTACAAAACTCCTATCTTCTTTTGAAACAATTTCCTGCAATATTGAAATTTGATCCTGTTCATCAAAAATAGTAAAATTAGATTTTATATTTAATAATTCTATTTCAGATTTAATAATTTCTAAACCTAATGCATGAAAAGTAGAAATTTTAACTAAATTAGATACATTAACAGATAATACATTTAAAATTCTACTTTTCATTTCACAAGCAGCTTTATTCGTAAAGGTAATAGCTGTAATACATTTGGGATCAAAATGACAAATTTTAATTAAATGAACAATTTTATTAATAATTACCCTAGTTTTTCCTGAACCAGCTCCTGCTAATATTAAACAGGGTCCAGAAATATAACTTATAGCCTTTTTTTGATGTTCATTAAATAACATTTCAATATTTAAACCTTAATTTTTAAAATTCCTACATATTACTAATTATAATTCAATGAAAATATTATTTTGATACATTTTTAAAAATTTTATAAAATTTTTAATAACAATTAATCTGTTTTATATTAGTCATATAACGTCTCAATTTTTGTCCAATATGTTCAACAGGATGATTTCTAATCGTAGTATTAATATAATTCAAATCTACATTATTAATAGCTTGATCCAACATTTTATTACCTAAATCACCATGTTCTAGTGTATTCATAAAATCCTGCAATAATGGAAACGCTGATTGAAAAAACAAATGACTTCCATATTCTGCTGTATCAGAAATTATTAAATTCATTTCGTAAAGTCTTTTTCGAGCAATAGTATTAGCGATTAGAGGTAATTCATGTAAAGATTCATAATAAGCTGATTCTTCTTTTATTCCTGCTTCAATCATAATTTCAAATGCAAGTTCTACACCTGCTCTAATAATAGCTACCATTAACAATCCATTTTCGAAATACTCATGTTCCAATAACGTAATATGACTAATACTACATTGTTCAAAACTTGTATTTTGAATACTTCTCCTCCAAATTTTTAACTGTTTGTCATCATTTTTCCAATCTAACATCATATTTTTAGAGTAATAACCTGAAAGTATGTCATCCATGTGCTTCTTAAAAATCGGTGATAAAATTTTTTTTAAATCATTTGATAATTTATATGCCCTAATCTTAGCTGTATTAGATAATCTATCAAACATAAGTGTAATACCACCATGTTTTAAAGATTCTGTAATAACTTCCCATCCTGATTGAACTAATTTTACTGCATAATGACAATCATGTCCTTGAGAAATTAACTTGTCATAACATAATACTGACCCAGTTTGAAGTAAACCGCATAATATTGTTTGTTCACCCATTAAATCTGATTTAACTTCTGCAGAAAAAGAAGAATGCAATACTCCTGCACGATGCCCACCAATAGCAGTCGCCCATTCTTTTGCTACTTCTAAGCCAATATTATGACAATCATTATCTAAATGAACAGAAATTAACGTAGGAACCCCAAAATTACGTTTATACTCTTCTCTAACTTCTGTTCCTGGACACTTAGGAGCAACCATAATCACTGTAATGTCTTGTCGTATTTTTTGACCAAATTCTATAATATTAAACCCATGCGAAAATCCAAGAATAGAATTTTTTTTCATTAAATTTTGCAAAACATCTACCACATGTTCATGTTGTTTATCAGGAGTTAAATTAATAACTAAATCTGCTGTTGGTATAAGTTCTTCACAAGTACCTACTAAAAATTTATTATCAATAGCACGTTTCCAAGAAGAACGCTGAGAAATAATAGAATTTTTACGCAAAGCATATTTGACGTTTAAACCTGAATCTCTCATATTTAAACCTTGATTTAAACCTTGAGAACCACACCCTACAATTACAATATTTTTTCCCTTTAAAATTTTAAATGTTTCAGAAAACTCTTCTTTACGAATTAATGTGCATTGTCTTAATTGAATTAATTTTTGACGAAAATTAAGCGAATTGAAATAATTACTTCCCATAATAAATTATTCCTAATTATTAGTTGATAATATTAAAAACTAAATACTATCGTGTTCTTATGTTAATAACAACTCTATCTGATATTTCTAACAGCACCTTTATCAGCACTAGTAACAAATTTTGAATACAATTTTAACGCAGAAGTAACTATACGTTTTCTATGACTTGGTGTATAAGCATCTATTCCTCTGTCTTTTTCATTTTTAATCCTTAATAATAATTCATTGTCAGTAATATCTAAATGTATTTTCCGATTAGGAATATTAATATCAATAAAATCACCTGTCCGAACTAATGCAATAATACCTTGGTTCGCAGCCTCAGGAGAAATATGACCTATTGATAAACCCGAAGTACCTCCAGAAAACCTACCATCAGTAATTAACGCGCAATCTTGATCCAACTTCATTGATTTAAGATATGAAGTAGGATATAGCATCTCTTGCATTCCGGGACCACCCTTTGGACCTTCATACCGAATAATTATTACATTACCTTTAACAATTTTATTATTTAAAATTGCATGCACTGCTTCATCTTGACTTTCATACACTACTGCTTTACCTCGGAATATCAAATTTTTTTCATGTACTCCGGCAGTTTTTACAATACAACCATCTTTAGCAAGGTTTCCATACAATACAGCTATACCGCCATCTAAACTAAAAGCAGAATTATAATCACGAATACATCCTAATTTACGATCTATATCTAAAGAATTCCATCTACAAGACTGCGAAAAAGGCTTAATTGTTTTTTGTCCAGAAGGTGCTGCATAAAACATTTTTATAATATTTTTGTCATTGCCAGTCAAAATACTATATTTAGACAACATTTCTTCTAAATTTAATCCGAGAATATTAAATGTTTGTTTATATAACAAATTAACTTTATTTAATTCATCTAAAACACCAAATACACCACCAGCACGATGAAAATCTTCAATATGATAAAAAGTAGTATTCGGAGACAATTTGCACAAATTTGGAATTTTTCTAGACAACAAATCCACATCTAACATTGTAAAATCAACACAACCTTCTCTCGCAGCTGCCAATAAATGCAAAACAGTGTTAGTCGATCCTCCCATAGCAATATCTAATGCCATAGCATTACAAAAAGCTTCTTTTGTAGCTACATTTCGAGGTAAAAATTTTTCATTATTATTTTTATAATACTCTTGAGTGATTTTTACAATTAATTTTCCTGCTTGTACAAATAATTTTTTTCTGTCAATATGTGTAGCTAATATAGTTCCATTTCCAGGTAATGATAAACCAATTGCTTCCATTAAACAATTCATAGAGTTAGCTGTAAACATTCCAGAACATGAACCACACGTTGGACATGCAGATTTTTCAATTTCATTAATCATGTCGTCAGAAGAATCTGGATTAACACCACACGTAATCGCATCTACTAAATTTAATTTTATTTCTTTATCTGAAATAACGATTTTTCCAGACTCCATAGGACCTCCAGATACAAAAACGCATGGAATATTTAAACGTAATGCAGCCATTAACATTCCCGGCGTAATTTTGTCACAATTAGAAATACACACCATAGCATCAACACAGTGTGCATTAATCATGAATTCTACTGAATCCGCAATAAGATCACGCGAAGGAAGAGAATATAACATTCCAGAATGTCCCATAGCAATTCCATCATCTATAGCAATCGTATTAAATTCTTTAGATACTCCTCCACTTGATATAATATACTGAGAAACTAATTGACCTAATTCGCGCAAATGAATATGTCCAGGAACGAATTCAGTAAAAGAATTTACTACAGCAATAATTGGTTTATTAAAATCATCACTTGACATACCTGTAGCACGCCACAATGCTCTTGCTCCAGACATATTTGGACCCTGAGTAGTTGTAGAAGAACGATATTTTGGCATGTTTTATATATCCTATAGAAAATAATCGTCATTAAATAAAAAATAAATTTAATTTTAGTTAATTAACGACGTTTATACATTTTTACTAAAAATGAAAATCAATATGCGATGATTACGGAATTGATAAAATTAAGAAAAAACTTTAAATAATTTTGAAATGTTTTTCTATAAAAATCTCAATAAAACAATATTCGTAAATATAGACATTACTGTAATTCAGAATATTTATTCTGACATTAACACTTTAAATAACATTGACATAAAAAAACATTTCTTATTTCAGGGATGGAGGGAATTGAACCCCCAACATTCGGTTTTGGAGACCGATACTCTACCAATTGAGCTACATCCCTAAAAATTTATATAAAAAACATAGTTGATTACATACCAAACTTGTATATTGTTTTAAGTAAACTATCAATTTAGTATACTATGAAATATATCTTAAGTCTAGAATACAAGCTTTTTAAACCATTTTATACTTTAATCAGAAATCAAAAATCAAAACTTGAAAATATTCTATAATATAACACAAAATTTAAGGATAAACATTTAATGAAGTTTCCAATTTATTTAGATTATGCCGCGACTACTCCTGTAGAATTTGAAGTTATGAAGGAAATGATGAATTATTTAACGTTAGAAGGAGAATTTGGAAATCCAGCTTCTCGTTCACATAAATTTGGATGGAAAGCAGAAGAAGCAGTAGATATTGCAAGAAATCAAATCGCTGAACTAATTCATGCTGATTCACGAGAAATAATTTTTACTTCAGGTGCTACTGAATCTAATAACTTAGCTATTAAAGGAATAGCTGAATTTTACAAAAAGAAAGGTAATCACATTATTACATGTAGTACTGAACATAAAGCAACATTAGACACTTGCAGATATCTTGAAAACAAGGGTTTTGATATTACATATTTAAATCCATTACAAAATGGTACAATTAATATTTATGAACTACAAGAAAAAATTCAAAAAAACACCATTTTAGTATCTATAATGCACGTAAATAACGAAATAGGAGTAATACAAGACATACATAAAATTTCTAAAATTTGTCAATCAAACAATATTTTATTTCATGTAGATGCTGCTCAAAGTATAGGTAAAATTAATATTAATCTCAAACAACTAAAAATAGATTTAATGTCCTTTTCTGCACACAAAATATATGGACCAAAAGGAATAGGTGGGTTATATATTCGACGTAAACCTCGCGTTCGTTTATCCGCACAAATTCATGGAGGAGGACATGAAAAAGGCATGAGATCAGGAACATTACCTGTACATCAAATAGTAGGCATGGGGATAGCATATAAAATCGCTAAAATAAAAATAAACAGCGATTTTAATTATATAAAACATCTCCGAAATCGTTTATGGAATGGCATAAAAAATATTGAAGAAATACATTTAAATAGTAATTTTGAAAATACAGTACCACACATTCTAAATGTAAGTTTTAATTACGTTGAAGGTGAATCATTAATAATGGCTTTAAAAAATTTGGCAGTATCATCGGGATCAGCATGTACTTCATCTAGCTTAGAAGCATCTTATGTATTACGTTCTTTAGGATTAAAAGATGAATTAGCACACAGTTCTATCCGATTTTCTCTAGGTCGTTTTACTACTAAAGAAGAAATCGATTATACTATTCAATTAATACACCAGTCTATCAATCGTCTAAGAAACCTATCGCCACTTTGGGAAATGTTTAAATCAGGTGTTGACATGAACAATGTAAATTGGACACATAATTAATTTTTAATATATTAAAAACGAGAATAATTATATGGCATATAGTAAAAAAGTAATAGATCATTATGAAAACCCCCGAAATGTAGGTTCATTTAAGACTATTGATGCAAACGTTGGAAGTGGTTTAGTCGGCGCACCAGCATGTGGGGATGTTATGAAATTACAAATCAAAGTTAATAAAAACGGGATTATCCAAGATGCATGTTTTAAAACCTATGGTTGCGGGTCAGCCATTGCTTCCAGTTCTTTGGTAACCGAATGGATCAAAGGAAAATCATTAATAGAAGCAGAAAATATAAAAAATACTAATATTGCAGAAGAACTTGATTTACCTCCAGTAAAAATACATTGTTCTATCTTGGCAGAAGATGCTATTAAAGCTGCTATTACTGACTATAAAAATAAAAACAAATAATCTTAAATCATTAATATATTATTAATACCGAACAATTTTGTAATTTTTAAATTTGTGCTAAAGTCAATATGTATACTTTAGTACAAATTAAAATATTACCTGTAAAAATGTTTAAAATATTTTTATACTAAAATCAGTTAAAATAGTATTTATTATAATAAACAATTAGAATTGGAAACATATTCACAAAGTTATGAATTATTTTAAATTATTTAACTTACCTCAAAAATTTGAATTAGACGTAAATAATCTTACATCTCAATATTATAATTTACAAAAAAAATTTCATCCAGATTCATATCAAGATAAAAATATTTATACAAAAAAATATTTAGAAAAATCTATGCTACTGAATCAAGGTTACCAAACATTAAAAAACATGTTAACACGAGCAGAACACTTATTATTCTTAAATAATTATAAAGTCGACAAAAAAAAGAAAATAGTTTTTAATGCAAAATTTTTAGAAATGCAAATAGAACTATTCGAAAGATTAGAAATACACAAAAATAAGAATAATAAACACGAAATTAATAAAATTTTATTAGAAGTTAGCCAAATAGAAAAAAATTATATAAAAAAATTGAAAAATTTTTGTAATTTAGAAAAATGGAAAATAGCTCATAGCATATTATACAAATTACTATTTTTAACAAAATTTATTAAAAAAACGAAAAAAATACAACACGAAATAATAAATTAATTAGTATCTTTGGATATATTTATCATGATTACATTAAAAACAATTAAAAAAAAATATAACATAGAACAAAAAAACACTAAATTATCTATCGGAATTGATTTTGGAACTACATATTCATTAGTTGCTTCAGCATTAGAAGATAATATTTATATTATACTTGATCAAAATAATCGCGCACTATTACCATCAATAATTAATTATACATCTAAGAAACCAATAGTAGGTTGGGAAGCACAAAAACAAGCTATTAATGATCCAAAAAATACAATCATTTCTATAAAACGTTTAATTGGACACTCTTATGATGAAATTAATAAATTATATCCAAATTTACCTTACCATTTAACATATGATAAAAATGGAATTTTGTCATTTATTGTCCAAGACAACTTAATAAATACCATAAATGTATCCAGCGAAATTTTTAAAACTTTAAAAAACCGAGTTAATACTATTTTTAATCAAAAAATTTTAGGTGCTGTTATTACAGTACCTGCACATTTTAACGATCTTCAAAGACAAGAAATAAAAAAATCAGCAGAGTTAGCAAATTTAAATATAATACGGCTTTTAAATGAACCTACTTCAGCCGCAATTGCATATGGCCTACATTTAAATAAAAATAAAATTGTTGCTATTTACGATTTAGGAGGAGGAACTTTTGATATTTCTATACTAAAACTAAATCAAGGAATTTTTGAAGTATTGGCAACTTCCGGAAATACTAATTTAGGAGGAGATGATTTTGATCAATTGTTAGTCAATTATATTCAAAAAAAAACACATTTTTCATATTCTAAATTAGATTTTATTTTTCAAAGAAAATTATTATATCTTGCTAAATCAATAAAAATAAAACTAACATCTCATAATTCAGTACAATTTCAATTTAACAATTCTAAAATGCATACTATAACTAGATTTGAATTTGAAAAAATGATTGAACCCTTAATTTTAAAAACATTAAATATTTGTCAACATGTATTACACGATTCTAATACTAATTTAACACATATTGAAGAAATTATTCTAGTAGGAGGTTCTACAAATATTCCCATAGTACAAAGAAAAGTTTCAGATTTTTTTAAACAATTGCCGTTATGTACAATTAATCCAGAACAAGTAGTTGTAGCAGGGGCTGCAATTCAAGCAAACATGTTAACTAACGGAAGTAAATATAATAATTTTATATTATTAGACGTTGTACCATTATCATTAGGAATTGAAGTAATAGGAAATATTGTTGAAAAAATAATTTTAAAAAATACGCCATTACCTATTTCCAAGACTAAAACCTTTACTACTTTTAAAGACAAGCAAACAACAATGTTAATACACGTTCTACAAGGCGAACATAAATTGGTAAATAAATGCCAATCTTTATGTCGTTTTGTTTTAAAAGAAATTCCTAAAAAACCTGCTGGTAAAATAATAGTGCTAGTTAATTTTCAAATAGATGTCAATGGACTATTATCCGTTACAGCAGAAATAAAATCTACGAAAATTAGAAAAAATATTACTGTTAATGCTTCTATACCAATCAAAAAATATCGAAATTAATAAAAATATTACATAATTAAACACGATCATTAATTTAAATTAAATAATATCAATTGATTTAAAAAATTAAAATTAATATAATTAATTTTTTTTAAATATTTTAATTTAGGATGAACTATGCCAAAACTTATAATTTTACCACATAAAATTTTACTACCAAAAGGAGGTGTTTTTAATGCTATGAAAGGAGAATCCATCTTAAATGTTGCTTTAAGAAATAATGTCGAAATTGAACATGCTTGCGAAAAATCGTGTGTATGCACTACCTGTCATTGTTACATCTGGAAAGGTGCATCTTCTTTATCAATATGCGAAGAAAAAGAAGAAGACGTTTTAGATAAAGCATGGAATTTGCAATTTAATAGTAGATTAAGCTGCCAAGCTAAAATAAATAATAAAGATATAGAAATTGAAATTCCAAAATATACTATTAATCAATAAATATAATGAATGAAAAATTACATTATTCAAAAAATATTTTAAAAAACATAACTATTTAATAAAAATTTATTTAATAAAAGGATTTTTGCTACTCTTAAAGTATAAAACAATAGACGAGCCTACTAAATTAAGTTTAGATTGGAAAAAATTAGTAAGATACTTTTTGTAGACATTAGAAAGTTTTTCTAATTTATTTCCATGAATTATTATAGTCAGTGGGTTGTGCTTTCCTATATGTGCATATTTTATTTTAATTCTATCCCTTTTATATATTGGAGGTTGATGTTTTGTAATCGCTAATTTTAAGATTTCTGTTATTTTTGAAGTATGAATTTTTTTAATGGAATTAAAAAATGCTTCGTTAATTAATTTAAAAATAATACTTGTTCCCATGTTATGTTTCGCAGATATAAAATGACACTTAACATGACTTATTAATTTTAACATTTTAGAATTTAAAACATTAATTCTCATTTTTTCAGAAAGTTTATCATTTTTATTTAAAATAATAATTACAGAACAACCATTCTTAATTATAAGATTTAATAAATAAAAATCCTGATCTGAAAATCCATCCATTGCATCAATAACTAACAATACCACGTGTACTAAATTCAAAATCTTTAATGTTTTATGTACAGATATTTTTTCTATATATGTACTAATTTTATTTTTTTTTCTAATTCCTGCAGTATCAAAAAACATATAATTTATCTTATTACGAATAATTAAACTCCAATTAGAATCTCTTGTAGTACCGGGATTAGAATCAACAATTACTCTTTTTTCATTAAGTAAAACATTAATTAAAGTTGATTTACCAACATTAGGTTTGCCAATAATTGCTATTTTAATAGTTTTATTTAAATTTTGACAACAATTTTTTTTATCATTAGTAATAGAATAAATTATATCAAAATCTTTATTTTTTTTATATAAACTATTTTTTTGAGATGTAAAAAAAGAACAAATGTTATTAGTTAAAAAATCGATCCCTATTCCATTAGTAGCTGAAATAAAATGCATATTCCTTAATCCTAATGTATAAAATTCATATTTTACTAAATCAAAATTTAAACCTTCAATTTTATTAACTAACAAAAAAATTTTTTTTTGAAACTTTCGCAACATTTCTATAATTTCAACGTCTTTATGCATTAATTTATTACGAGCACTAACTACTAAACATACTAAATCCGCTTGTTTTATAGAAAATTTTACCTGTTCAAAAATTTCTTTATCTAAAGAAATTTTTTTTTTAGAATCTTCATTTATTCCTGGTGTATCAATTAAAACTATTTTTGTATTATTTACTATAATAAAACCATGTTTTCGATCTCGCGTCAGTGACGCATGATTGGATGCTAATGCATCATTTCGGTTACCAGTTAACTTATTAAACAAAGTTGATTTACCAACATTAGTTCTTCCTATTAATGCAATAGTAATTACCATATTGCTCCTTTTATATCGAAATCAATAAACATTATTAATTATAATTATTAATTTTCATTTGTATAATTTTTTCAAATTCAATTTTTTTATTTTGTATTATACTTCTTTTCCATAAAGTAACAGCTCGTTTTTGATTATCTAATTTAAAATAAACATCCCCTATAAAATTATTTCTAATGCTATCCCATGAATCACCTAAAATATCTTTAATTGTTGTTATAGCTTTTTTTATATTATTTTTTTGAAAGTAAATTTGCGCTATCTTAAAAGATATTAAATTAAAAAAATTTAAATCAACTGAATTATTTTTACTTTTTTCGAGTATTTTGAGTGCTTTTTCTAGTTGATTATTAATAACATATACTTTAGCTAATTTTAATGACATTAAATTTCCAGAAATAGTTTTTTTTGTCCAGATTAAATTTTTAGAAATATTCAATTCATTGCTATTTGTTAAAAATGTCATCATCTTAGTATGTACATAAGAATTTTTTGGTTTATCTAAATAATTTTTACTAAAAAAATATACAATTACTATTACTATTAATAACATGCAGGTTAAAAAAGATTTTTGGTAAAAATTTAATTTTTCATTTATGTAACTATTTTTAATCAT